>NZ_AP019547.1:1504151-1804981 GCF_013168275.1 Candidatus Nitrotoga sp. AM1P
TGAGCTCCTCATTTGCCAATCAGACCATCGCCCAGATCGAACTATGGAGCGAGTCAGAAAAGGGCACCGGCAAATATCCGGTCGGCGTGTATACCTTGCCCAAACATCTGGATGAAAAAGTAGCAGTATTGCAATTGAAGAAGCTTAATGCACAACTGAGTACACTGACAGATCAACAAGCCGCTTACATCGGCGTGCCTAAAGAAGGACCTTACAAATCGGATCATTATCGCTACTAAAATGTGAACTTTTACACACTCGAAAGCAACCTCAAAGACAACCTATGCGACTCCTCCTGATCTGGATTTTCAATGCAATAGCACTGCTGGCGGTTGCTTACCTGTTGCCAGGTATTCATATGGATGGTTTTATCTCCGCATTAATTGCTGCATTAGTACTAGGCCTCATTAATACCCTTCTGCGGCCCTTACTGATTCTGCTTACCCTGCCAGTCACCGTTTTATCGCTTGGCCTGTTCATCCTGGTAATAAACGGTTTGCTATTCTGGTTTGCCGGTTCGGTGCTAAAAGGTTTCGAAGTCAATGGCTTTTGGGCAGGTGTGATCGGTGCTTTGTTATATAGTGCTTTCTCCTTCGTTCTATCACTATTCCTGCGGCAAAAAGTTTCATAGCAGGAGCGGTAATTATCAATCATGACAAACTCTAGATCATTTAGTTTTGAATTTTTTCCACCACAAACACAAGAAGGCGCAAACAAACTCGCCGCCGCACGCAAGCAATTAGCCTTACTCAAACCCGCATTTTTCTCGGTTACCTTTGGTGCGGGCGGCTCCACGCGTGAACGCACCTTGGAAACGGTACAGCAAATCCAGGCCGACGGCTATGAAGCCGCGCCTCATTTGTCTTGTGTCGGCTCTACACGCGAGAACATTCGCGCAATTTTGCACACCTACAAAAATATGGGGATCAAGCGCATCATAGCACTGCGTGGTGACTTGCCCTCCGGGATGGCCACTTCTGGCGAATTCCATTATGCCAATGAGTTGGTATCGTTCATTCGCGTCGAGACTGGCGAATACTTCCATATCGAGGTAGCAGCCTATCCAGAATTCCATCCGCAAGCGAAATCACCGCGCGATGATCTGTTAAACTTTAAGCGCAAAGTAATGGCCGGAGCAAATTCCGCCATCACCCAATATTTCTATAGTGCCGACGGCTACTTCCGTTTTGTTGAAGAGTGCCGCAAAGCGGGCGTCACCCTTCCCATTGTGCCCGGCATAATGCCCATTATGAAATTTTCGCAGTTAGCGCGCTTCTCCGATGCATGCGGCGCAGAAATTCCACGCTCGATACGAAAAATATTGGAAAGCTATGGCGATGACACCGAATCTGTACAGGCATTCGGTCTTGACGTTGTCACACAACTATGCGAACGTCTGCTCGCCGGTGGTGCGCCTGGCCTCCATTTTTATACGCTCAACCAATCTGCTCCTTCGTTGGAAATATGGAAACGCCTGGGACTTTGACGGCCATGTGGTAATTGGCTATCTTATTTTTTTGCTCGGCACACAATCATTCTCTTGACTTAAGAACCTGCTTTATGGATTACAATAATAGCCATGCTGCAACTTGATTTCAGACATCATTTTCTCATTGCCATGCCAGCCATGGCAGACTCTTCTTTTGCCAAGACACTTGTTTACATTTGTGAACACAATGAACAAGGTGCATTGGGCATTATAGTGAACCGCCCGACCAATCTCACACTTAGCGAGTTGTTCGAACAAACTAAAATTCCGATGGGTGAGTTTGAATCAAGTAGCATGCCGGTGTATTTTGGCGGGCCGGTGCAGACTGATCGGGGGTTTGTATTACATAAACCGGTGGGTCAATGGCAATCTACTTTGGCCATAAACGACAATCTTGGCCTGACAACCTCCAAGGATATTCTGCTAGCGGTAGGTGCAGGATTAGAACCCAAAAACATGCTGCTGACCTTGGGCTATTCCGGCTGGGCACAGGGGCAATTAGAGCATGAATTAACACAAAACGCCTGGCTTACTGTCCCAGCTTCCGAACACATTTTATTCGAGTTACCTTCAGAGGAACGCTTACTTGCTGCAATGGCGCTACTGGGAGTAGATTATGCATCACTCTCAGAGTATGCGGGACATGCCTGACGAGGGCGTAGTTATCACGGTATCCGGTATTTTGCTGGGATTTGATTTTGGCACTAAACGCATCGGCGTGGCGGTGGGCAATTCAATTTCCTGCACCGCACGACCATTAATAACCTTGCATGGCGAACATAATGGGCAGCGCTTTGCTGCCATCGGTGAGCTTATCCGTGAATGGGAGCCATCTGCACTAGTAGTGGGGTTACCCAGTCATGATGATGGCACGCCACACGAACTGACCCGCTTATGTCGTCGTTTCGCTCAGCGCCTCAAGGGGCGCTTTAATTTGCCTACCATTTTGGTGGACGAACGATATACTTCCACTGCTGCAAGTTCGCAGCTGACTGAAATGGGTGTACGGGGTATCAAACAAAAACCGCTGCTCGACCAAGTCGCGGCGCAACAAATTCTGCAAGCCTACTTTGATGAGCCCGCAATAGAACAAATTCCATGAATAATCCACAACTTAATAAACATGGCGAACTGCAACACTTGCTCTCTACTGAGGGATTGCCCGCACCTATTCTGCGCGGTATTTTAGACAGAGCGGCTTCCTTCATGAATCTGGCTGAAGGTCGCGACATTAAAAAACTACCATTACTGCACGGCAAATCAATATTCAACATTTTTTTTGAGAATAGCACCCGCACCCGTACTACTTTCGAGATTGCTGCCAAGCGTCTTTCGGCCGATGTAGTCAACTTGAACATTGGCTCTTCCTCCGCCAGTAAAGGTGAAACTTTGCTTGATACGGTCGATAATTTATGCGCCATGCACGCTGACATGTTTGTAGTGCGTCACTCTGCGAGTGGCGCAGCTCACCTCATCGCCAAACACGTTGCGCCGGAAATCCATGTTATTAATGCCGGTGACGGGCGCCATGCGCACCCAACACAAGCGCTGCTCGACATGTTCACCATTCGTCATTACAAGCAAGAGTTTCATAACCTGCGGGTGGCTATCGTCGGCGATATATTGCATTCGCGCGTGGCGCGTTCGCAAATTCATGCGCTGACCACCTTGGGTGTGCCGGAAGTTCGCGTCATCGCCCCCAAGACATTATTACCAAGCTGCGTCGATAAACTCGGGGTACAGGTGTATCACGACATGACGCAAGGCTTGCGTGATGTGGATGTGGTGATGATGTTACGCCTGCAGAACGAACGCATGCAGGATGCGGTGTTGCCCAGCGCACAAGAATATTTCAAATACTATGGTCTCACCCAGGAAAAATTGATACTAGCCAAAACAGATGCCATCGTGATGCACCCGGGGCCGATGAATCGTGGTGTGGAGATCGATTCCAGCGTTGCGGATGGAACACAATCAGTGATCTTGCCACAAGTCACTTTTGGTATTGCGGTACGCATGGCGGTAATGAGCACCTTGGCGGGAGTGGGGCAATGAATATCCAGATTATCAATGGGCATTTAATTGATCCTAAAAATCAGATTGATGGCCTCTGCGATTTATTTATCGTAGCGGGTAAAGTGGCTGCTGTGGGCAGCGCGCCAGCAGGTTTTGTGGCGCAACAAGTGATTGATGCGACAGGTCTTGTGGTTGCCCCCGGCTTGATCGATCTTGCCGCACGTCTGCGCGAACCGGGTTACGAATACAAGGCCACGCTTGAATCCGAGATGGAAGCAGCCGTAGCCGGCGGCATCACGACACTGGCATGCCCGCCGGATACCGATCCACCACTGGATGAACCGGGTCTGGTAGAGATGCTCAAGTATCGCGCTCGTGAATTAAATAAAGCGCGTGTTTATCCGGTGGGCGCGCTGACCTATAGGCTGAAAGGTGCGGAACTTACCGAGATGGCTGAGCTGGCCGATGCCGGTTGTATCGCCTTCAGTCAAGCCGATGCTGCGCTTACTGACACGCGTGTGCTGATGCGCGCCATGCAATATGCCGCCACCTTTGATTTCAGTGTTTGGCTGCGCCCGCAGGACAGCTTTCTTGCACGCGACGGTGTGGCACACGATGGCGAAGTGGCGACGCGTCTGGGCTTACCCGCCATTCCGGTGTGTGCAGAGACCATTGCGCTGTCCACCATATTGCAACTAGCGCGTGAGACCGGCGTGCGGCTGCACATCTGTCGCATCTCCAGTGCAGAAGGAGTGGCACTGGTACGTGCCGCCAAACAACAGGGGTTGACGCTTACCTGCGATGTGTCTGCCAACCATGTGCACCTGTCCGAAATGGATATCGGTTTCTTTGATGCCAACTGCTATTTGGTGCCACCATTGCGCAGTCAACGCGATCGCGATGCTCTGCATGCCGGTTTGCTCGACGGATCAATAGACGCAATTTGTTCCGATCACACACCCGTGGACGAGGATGCCAAGCAACTGCCTTTCGCCGAGGCAGAAGCAGGCGCTACCGGACTGGAATTGCTGCTACCGCTGGTGCTCAAGTGGGCGAAACAGGGCCGTCGTGCGCTCGCCGATGGTCTCGCCAAGATCACGCTACAACCGGCGCGTATATTAGGTCTGGACGCTGGACATCTGTCTGTCGGAGCCGCTGCCGATGTGTGCGTGTTCGATCCTGAAATATACTGGAAGATTGAACCTGCAGCATTGAAAAGCCAAGGTAAAAACACGCCATTTTTCGGTATGGAGTTGCAGGGTCGCGTGCGCTATACCTTGGTTGATGGTCAACTTGTTTACCAATCAAAGGCTAGTCAATAGCCTTGATTGTGCGGCAATCTGTAGATTTAGGTTAGCCATTCAGTAATGGTCTTTTCTAAATAGCTAAAGTTCGCCCAAAGCAAGGCGTGAAAAAATTTCACAGTGCTATATATTTGAATCATTAGTGTTCTACATTTCGCTCAGACGGCTGTGTAACAAATTGATTGATATTGACAAACTGTGTGTTAAAACCTATCACAGATACCTCATCGCTGCATACACCATTGTCCTTGAAAAAATATGATTAAAAATTTGACCATTAAATCGCGTTTGATCGTTACTTTTTTTTTCATTGCAATCACCCTGTTAGGAATTGAATCGATCTCCCTGTTTGGAATGAGCAAGGCGAGAGACAGTCTGAAAACCGTTTATGAGGACCGCATCATTGCGCTCGATCAGTTGACGGACATTGAATCGTTAATATTGCAAAACCGCATTGCCATAACGGCTAGTCTGGTGGCGTCGACGCCCGAAGAAATTAGCATTAATGTTGCAAAGTTCGAAAAGAATGAAACGGAAATCGACAGGATATGGGACGCCTACATGGCCACCTATCTAATGCCCGAAGAAAAGATACTGGCAACCAAATTTGCCGATGACCGTAAAAAATTCGTTACCCAGGGTTTGAATCCAGCAGCTGCCGCTTTGCGGGCAAACGAAGTAAAGAAAGCGAGTCGAATCCTCGTAGAAAATATCCGCCCCCTCTATCAACCAGTTGGGCAAGGAATCAAGACGCTTGGCAAGCTGCAATTGAGTGTGACTAAGCAGGAATATGAAGAAGTACAGAGCCGCTACGATATTATTCGCAACATTATTATCGCTACGGCAATCATTGGCCTGGGGTTGGCTATATGGATTGGCTTTATGCTGGTCCGCGCCATTTCCCGGCCGCTGGAGGACGTAGTGAGAATTGCCCGGGGTGTTGCTGCAGGCAATTTGACGCAGCAAATCGAAGTCCGCTCAACAAATGAAATTGGCCAGTTGATGAAAGCCCTGAAAGAAATACACGATAACCTGGTGAAGGTCATCGGCCAAATACGTGACAGCGAAGCGCGTACCCGTGCAGTGCTGGACAACGTGGATGAAGGCATCATTGCAATTAACGAAGGCGGTATGATCGAAATTTTCAACCCGGCCGCGGAACAGATTTTTGGCTACAAAGGGAACGAGATTATTGGTAAAAATGCCAGCCTGCTGACGCGGGGGTCAAGCCGAGATCAGCATAATGGTTCTCTTGAACGACATCAGCAATTGAACAAACCCACCGCTCCTGGAGTAAGTAGGGAAATGGTAGGCGTGCGCCAAAACGGCACAAATTTTCCGATGGAATTCAAAACGCGTGAAATCCGCTTCAATATGGGGCAGCTTCATATTGTGGTGACAAGAGATTTGACCGCCAGCAAACAAGCAGAGGCAGAGCAGAAAAAGCATGAGCAGGTGCAACAAAGAAATGTTGAGTTGGAAGCGGCTAGCCGGATGAAATCAGAATTTTTCTCTACTATGTCGCACGAACTCAGAACACCGCTTAACGCCATTATCGGTTTTTCTGAAGTGCTCAAGGATGGCCTGATGGGCGATCTGACTGATGAGCAACGTGGCTATATAAGTGACATCTTAGAGAGCGGCCAGCATCAGCTGGCTCTCATTAACGACATTCTGGATTTATCAAAAGTGGAAGCTGGCAAGATGATCCTCCACCTGGAACCGATCGATCTGCCTTCACTATTCTCCAATAGTCTGTCTATGGTCAGGGAGAAAGCTGCTGCCCAGCACATCCATCTCAATTTGGATATCGCCGATGGGCTGGGCGATATCCAGGCAGACGTACGCAAGGTCAAGCAAATCGTTTATAACCTGCTATCTAATGCGGTCAAGTTTACTCCCACAGGCGGTGATGTAACCATGCGTGCCCGCCGCGTGTCGCGCGCCCAAGTCGGTCAGCTAACCAGTCAATGGGCAGGACTGAGCTTCCCTTGGAGTAACAACAAGATTACGGATTTTATCGAAATCAGCGTTACCGACAGCGGCATCGGCATCGCTAATGAAAATTTTGGGCGGCTATTCAAACCCTTCAATCAGATTGATAGCAGTCTGGCACGCAAATTCGAAGGAACGGGATTAGGCTTGGCGATAGTAAAGAGTCTCGTTGAACTACACGGCGGCACGGTGGCGGTGGAAAGCGCCGAGGGCCAAGGCACCTGCTTCACTGTGTGGCTGCCGTTGTGGATGACCGAAGAAGCAGTTGCCGCACTGACCGAAGAACCAGCCGATTCGGCTCTCCCATCACCATTAATGGCGCTCCGCCATTCAGGAGAGCGGTTCGCCTTGGTGGTGGAAGATGACGACCGGGCGGCCGAGTTAATCCGTATCCAACTGGAATTGTTAAATATCAAAACCTTACGTGCCGTTAGCGCTGAGACTGCATTCAGCCTCGCCTTGCAACAGCCACTGGCATTAATCACGTTGGACATTTTGTTGCCCAACATGATTGGTTGGGAATTTCTCACTCGCATCAAACAAATTCCTGCTCTGGCCCGTATTCCGGTAGTGATTATTTCAACTATGGCAGACCGTAGCATGGGCCTATCTCTTGGTGCCTCGGCCGTACTACAGAAGCCAATCAGCCGTGCGGATTTGTATGATACGCTGACCGATCTTGGCCTGCACACGTCAGTACAACCCGAACAGCCGCTGACAATATTGATAGTGGATGACGATCCCAAGGCAGTGGAAGTCATTGCCATTCATCTGCGAGATACAAGCTACAAGGTAATTAAGGCCTATGGTGGGCGTGAGGCGATTGAGGCGGCATACCGTTTGTTGCCTGACCTGATCGTGCTTGACCTGCTGATGCCGGAAGTGAATGGTTTTGACGTGGTGCTGGCACTTAAAAACAACCCTGACACTGCGCGTATCCCGATTCTGATCGTTACCTCCAAACAACTCACTGCCGAAGACCGTGCCGCGCTTGATCCTCAGGTAACAAAAATCATGAACAAAACCGTATTAAGCCAAGGCCACTTCCTCAACGAGGTACGGTGTGCACTGATGATTCGCCGGCAGGAAGACTGACATGGCCAAAATACTGGTAGTGGAGGATAACCCCGCGAATATGAAACTGGCAGTACTTCTCTTGCAAAAGGCAGGTTACAGCGTGCTTAGCGCCATGGATGCGGAAGCTGGCTTGGCATTAGCGCAAACTGAGCAACCCGACTTAATCCTGATGGATATCCAGCTGCCTTGCATGGACGGCCTGGTCGCTACCGCACTGCTCAAGCAGAATCCTGCCACGCACACCATTCCGGTCATCGCACTTACCGCCTTGGCAATGAAAGGGGATGAAGAACGTTGCCGTAGCGCCGGTTGTGACGGATATATCGCCAAACCGTTGCGCTATCAGGAATTGTTGGCAGAGATCAAGGCACAATTGGCGAAGCGTGATTGTTCGTTATACTCTTCAATGGAGCCGAATCAAGAAGAAAGTCCCCAATGACTTCCCCTATAGCAACAATCCTGATTGTGGATGATGAGCCCAAAAACAGGAGCTTGCTGGAAGTTTTACTTAAGCCGGAAGGCTACCTTACCGTTACTGCTAACAGCGGAGAGGAAGCGTTGGCAATGGTGGCAGAGCAACCCCCAGACTTAATTCTGCTCGATGTCATGATGCCGGGCATGGATGGCTACGACGTGGCGACCAAGCTCAAGGCCAATCCTGCCACTCGCAACCTTCCCATTATTATGCTGTCCGCATTGGACGACCGCGATTCCAAGCTGACCGGGCTGAACGCCGGGGCAGAAGACTTTCTTACTAAGCCGATAGATCGTGCCGAGTTGTGGGTGCGCGTGCGCAATCTGTTACGCTTAAAAGAATACAGCGACTTTCTCGCCGAGCATAACCAGCTCCTCGAGCAGGCTGTACGCGGGCGAAACGAGGAGATCACGGAACGCAAACGCGCCGAGACTCAAATCATTCGACTCAATCGCCTCTATGCAATCTTGAGCGGCATCAATGCGGCCATTGTTCGTATTCGAAACCGGCAAGAGTTATATACTGAAGCTTGCCGTATCGCGGTGGAGCACGGCCATTTCAGGATGGCCTGGATAGGATCGGTGGACTCCCAAGGGACAGGTCTGTCACCCTTGGCTTGGTCGGGTTTTAATGAAGGATATCTTGACAAAATCACCCAGGCCATCAGGAACAATGAGGCGGATACTTTAGTACTAGCAATGCGGGCGCTACAGGAAAAAACCCCCGTTGTCTGCAACGACATTGATTCCGACCCCAAGCTTGCGTACTGGCATATAGATGCAAGGCAGCGTAGCTACCGTTCCATGGGCATATTCCCCCTGATGGAAGATAATCAGCCGGTTGGCTTATTCGTCCTCTATGCTTCAGAGCCAAATTTCTTCGATATGGAAGAAATAAAACTGCTCACCGAGCTGACCGCAAATATTTCATATGCACTGGAATATATCAAAAAGGAAGAGAAGCTCAATTACTTGGCCTATAACGATGTCCTGACTGGACTTCCCAGTCGCACCCTGTTCCATGATCGGCTCGTTCAGGCACTGACCAACGCACATCGTCACATGGATAGGCTGGGAGTTTTGTTCATTGACCTGGATAATTTCAAGAACGTAAACGACAGCCTCGGCCATCATGCCGGCGATATGTTACTGAAACAGGTTGCCGCCATGTTTTCCGTCTGTATGCGAGAGGGCGATACTGTGGCGCGGCTGGGCGGGGATGAGTTCGTGGTAATTCTGGACAGCATGACATCGGAAGACGATGCCTGGATGGTATCGCAGAAAATCCTCAAGCTTATGGCTAAGCCGCTCACTATTGAAGGCCACGAACTACTCGTCACATGCAGTATCGGCATCGCGCTCTACCCCAAAGACGGCGAGGATGCCAAGGCCCTGCTTCAGAGTGCCGATGGCGCTTTGTACCTGGCCAAGAACAAAGGCCGCAACAACGCCCAGTTCTGCACCGCCGAAATGAACGCCAAGGCACTAGAACGGCTAACGCTGGAAAACGACCTGAGACAAGCAATTAATCGCCAGGAGTTTCTGCTCCATTATCAGCCACGCGTTGATCTAATTAGCGGCGAAATTACCGGCATGGAGGCTTTGGTACGCTGGCAACATCCCGTCCAAGGCTTACTTTACCCGATCAAGTTCATCCCAGTGGCGGAAGAATCTGGTCTGATAGTGCCGCTCGGAGAATGGGTGTTGCGCACCGCCTGCGAACAAAATAAGGCATGGCAGCTTGCCGGACTACAGCCAGTAAGCATCGCCGTCAATCTTTCGGCACGTCAGTTCAAACAGCAGGATCTGGTTGAAATAGTTACCCGTATTTTGAAAGAAACTGAACTGGATCCCTCCTATCTTGAGCTGGAACTGACCGAGAGCATGGTCATGCAGAATGTAGAAGCGGCCATAGCTACACTCTCTCAATTCCAGGCGATCGGGGTGAAACTCGCGATTGACGATTTCGGCATCGGCTATTCAAGCCTGAATTACCTCAAACATTTTCCAATAAGCTTTCTTAAAATAGACCAGTCATTCGTGCGTGATATCACCACCAACCGGGATGACGCGATAATCGCCAAGATCATCATTTCCATGGCGCATGATCTGGGACTCAAAGTAATCGCCGAAGGGGTCGAAACCGATGGGCAAAAATCCTTCCTGAGTTTGCATCATTGTGACGAAATGCAGGGCTACTTTTTCAGTATGCCGATCCCAGCCGAGGAATTCGAAATTCTGCTCAGGGAGAGATGCTGCATGTCTATGACAAAACCGTGATTACTTTGAGCTGGCGCAATTGCCTTTCTTCATGACGGATCTGCTACGATCCATCCTTGAATCTGCCTGTCAGAAAATTACTATGAATCATAATGAAAGGTTTTTTTAAGATATGAATCCATTACTTTATTTTTCCGGTTTGCCGCGTTTTGAGGAAATCCGCTCTAAACACGTTGCGCCAGCGCTTGATCAACTTTTAACTGAAAATCGTGAGCTATGCGAGCGACTATTAGCCGATATATCTGCCCCCACTTGGGACAATTTTATACAGCCGTTAGCGGATGCCAACGAGCGTTTGTCACGATCATGGGGGCAGGTTTCACACTTGAATGCAGTGATGAACTCGGCTCCACTGCGCGAAGTATACAATGCCAATTTACCCAAGATTACGCAGTATTACGCTGAATTGGCGCAAAATCTAGCACTGTTTCAGAAGGTGAAGGCCGTACACACCAGCACAGAATTTGCAACTTTAAGTGCGGCACGCCAGAAAATTATTGAGAATCAATTACGTGATTTTCGCCTCGGCGGGGCCGAATTGCCAGAAGCACAAAAGGCACGCTTTCTTGCCATTCAGGAGGAACTTTCCACCTTGTGTTCGCGTTTTTCCGATAATATTTTGGATGCTACTAACGCTTACACATGGCTGGTTGAAGACGAAGCAGAGTTGTCCGGTATTCCAGCAGACGAGCGTCAGGTTGCTGCCGAAGCGGCGCAACAGGAAGGCAAAACGGGATGGTTGTTTACCCTGAAAGCCCCTTCTTATGGCCCGCTCATGCAATACGCGGATAACCGTGCGCTACGCGAGCGTATGTACACTGCAAACAGCACCCGCGCCAGCGAGCTTTCGTCGAGTGCCTCAGCCGAAGATCAAGCCAAGCCAGAATGGGATAACACACCGTTAATGAAGCAGATTCTAAAGCTGCGCGGCGAAGAAGCACGTCTGCTGGGGTTTTCCAATTTTGCAGAGTTGTCGCTGGCAACCAAAATGGCAAGCACGCCGCAACAGGTGCAGGATTTTTTGGGTGAATTAGCGCAACGCGCACGACCTTTCGCCGAACGAGACCTAACAGAGTTGCGTGAATTTGCCCGCACGCAACTCCACATAACCGATATGCAGGCATGGGATGTTAGCTACGCCAGTGAACATTTACGCCAACAGCGCTATGCTTTTTCCGAGCAGGAAGTGAAGCAATATTTCCCGGAAGATAGAGTGCTGGATGGCATGTTCAAGTTGGTAGAAACGTTATACGGCTTAACCGTCCGCTCTGCACCAGCGCCACTGTGGGATTTAACAGTGAGTTTTTACGACATTCTGGACGGTGATGGCAGGTTAGTGGGTCAGTTTTATCTCGATTTATATGCGCGCAGCAGCAAACGTGGCGGCGCGTGGATGGATGATGCCATCACACGCCGCCGCATTGCGGCTGGCATCCAAACGCCAGTCGCCTACCTCAATTGCAATTTTGCTGCACCGGTAGGAGACAAACGCGCGCTCTTCACCCATGATGAAGTCATTACCCTGTTCCATGAATTCGGTCATGGCCTGCACCATTTGCTAACGCAAGTGGAAGATCTCGGTGTATCCGGTATCAACGGCGTGGAGTGGGACGCAGTGGAATTGCCCAGCCAGTTTATGGAAAATTTCTGCTGGGAGTGGAATGTACTGCAAAACTTGACCAGGCATGTCGATACAGGGCAGAAATTACCGCGCGCATTATTCGATAAAATGCAGGCGGCGAAAAATTTTCAGAATGGCCTGCAAACGTTGCGCCAGATAGAATTTTCTTTGTTCGACATGCGACTGCATAGCGACTTCGATCCACAAGGTGCGCTGACTATCCAGCAATTGCTTGATGAAGTGCGTAGCAAAGTGGCGGTACTTATCCCGCCCGCATTCAACCGGTTCCCTAACAGTTTTTCGCATATTTTTGCCGGTGGCTATGCGGCGGGCTATTACAGCTACAAATGGGCGGAAGTATTGTCCGCTGATGCATATAGCCTATTCGAGGAAAGTGGCGTGCTCAACTTGGCAGCGGGTCTTCGCTTCCGCGAAGAAATACTTGCGGTGGGAGGTAGCCGCGATGCAATGCAATCTTTTGTGGCATTTCGAGGTCGTGAGCCGTCCATTGATGCGCTATTGCGGCACAGCGGTTTGGTAACAGCAAGTTAAATTTTGTTCAGTTTCCATGAGGGCAATATGAAAAGGCATTTCGTATGGACAGGATTGATAGCGTTCGTGTGTGGCAGTGCACAGGCAGACGGGTTGTACCGTTGGGTGGATAAATCTGGCAAGGTACATTACGGCGATGCCCCGGCGGCGGATGCGGCAAAAGTTGAACAAAAGAAATTTGGCGCTGCCCCAACAATTGATGCAAATGATCTACCTTATGCAACCCGTCGTGCCAAACAAAATTTTCCCGTCACTCTATATGTAGCCGAAAATTGCAGCGATCCATGCAAAGAGGCACGCTTATTTCTTACTAAGCGCGGTATTCCATTTACCGAAAATATCTTGCGTACCAAAGAAGATCTCGATGCTTTCAAGCAGTTATCTGGTAGTGACGGCGTACCAACACTCGCAGTGGGAAAAACCTGGTTCAAGGGTTTTCAGGCTGAACAATGGGGCGGAGCACTGGATACGGCAGGTTATTTTCAAACGCCATCCCCGCAACCATCTGCTAAACCAATAACAACCAAGCCAACGAACACTGAAACTCAACATTAGCAAACTGGGAGATGTCATGGAATTAATCTTAAACACATTTAAGAAAATTAGAAGCCTGACACTGGTCTGCACTTTGGGCGCCGCAACCCTGACCATCGCCGCTTGCAGCGAAAAACCTTCGAAGACACCCCTACCCAAAACCGAGTCCGCCAATTTGTTCCAGCAGCAACATACAAAGCTTGAGCAAGCCAAAAAAGCAGGACAAGCAGAGATAAAAAACGCCGAGGATTTAAAGCAGAATGTAGAGCAACAAACCAAATAAAGCGATGAGGGTAATGAAGCCGCGCATATCTGATATAGCTGAAATCTATCCCTCAAGATAAATAAAATTCCTAATAAAGTTGCCACAATTGGTGAGCGTTGTTTTTGCAATGACCGAAAACCAAAACCCCGAACAAAAAGCCCGAGACATCATCGATGCGCTGCTCAAGCAAGCGGGATGGATTGTTCAGCACGCCAAAAAGATCGACCTGAACGTTGGATTGGGCCAGGCAGTGCGCGAATATCAGACCGATATTGGACCAGCGGACTATGTGTTATTCGTAGACAAAAAAGCAGTGGGTGTAATTGAAGCCAAGCGTGAAGAAGAAGGCCAGCGACTTACTGTCCATGAAACCCAAACGGAAGGATACGCAACGGCCCAGCTGAAATGGTTCAATAACAAGAAACCGTTGCCCTTTCTCTACGAGAGCACTGGCATTATCATCCGCTTCACCGATGGTCGCGATCCCAAGCCGCGTTCGCGCGAGGTGTTCAGCTTTCACCGCCCGGAAACAATCAAGGAATGGCTGTCTCAGGATGACTCATTGCGTGAACGTTTACAGCACATTCCAACACTCAACCCAAACCAGCTTCCCGCCAAGGAGCTGCGCCTGCGCGATTGCCAGGAAACCGCCATCACCAATCTGGAAGAGTCGTTCAAGGCCGACCGCCCACGCGCGCTGATCCAGATGGCGACCGGTGCAGGCAAGACCTACACCGCCATCACCTCCATGTATCGCCTGCTCAAGCACGCGCACTGCAAGCGGATATTATTTCTGGTGGACACCAAAAACCTAGGCGAACAGGCCGAGCAGGAAATGATGTCCTACGTGCCCATCGACGACAACCGCAAGTTCACCGAACTATACAACGTGCAACGGCTGAAAAATTCCTTCGTCGCCAAGGATAGCCAGGTGTGCATCAGCACCATCCAGCGCCTATATGCCATCCTCAAGGATAAAGAGCTGGACGAGGCCACCGAAGAGATCAATCCCGCCGAACTGAAGCTGGGCAAAGAGCCTTTACCCGTGGTCTACAACGAAAAAATCCCACCGGAGTTTTTCGACTTCATTTACATCGACGAATGCCACCGCTCCATCTACAACCTGTGGCAACAGGTGATCGATTATTTCGATGCCAGCCTGATTGGCCTCACCGCCACGCCGGACAACCGCACCTACGGCTTCTTCAAGAAGAACGTGGTCAGCGATTACAGCCACGAAAAAGCCGTGGCCGACGGCGTGAATGTCGGCAATGAAATCTATGTGATCGAAACCGAAATCACCAAACAAGGCGCACAAATCAATGCGCAGCAGCAAGTCGAGCGGCGCGAAAAACTCACCCGCAAAAAACGTTGGGAACAGCAGGACGAAGACGAAGCCTACTCCGCCACGCAGCTGGACCGCAACATCGTCAACCCGGATCAAATCCGCACCGTCATTCGCACTTTCCGCGACAAATTGCCGGAGATATTCCCGGGCCGCACCGAAGTGCCCAAGACGCTGATCTTTGCCAAGACCGACAGCCACGCCGACGACATTATCCAGACCGTGCGCGAAGAATTCGGCGAGGGCAACGCCTTCTGCAAAAAACTCACCTACAAGATCGAGGAAGACCCCAAGTCGGTACTGGCGGATTTTCGCAACGCCTATTACCCGCGCATCGCCGTCACCGTGGATATGATCGCCACCGGCACCGACGTGAAGCCGCTGGAATGCCTCCTGTTCATGCGCGACGTAAAAAGCCGCAACTACTTCGAGCAGATGAAAGGACGGGGCACGCGCACGCTGGATATGGACGACCTGAAAAAAGTCACGCCCTCCGCCGTCAGCGCCAAGACCCATTACGTCATAGTCGATGCCATCGGCGTAACCAAATCGCTTAAGACTGCCAGCCAGCCGCTTATCACCAAGCCCACCGTGCCGCTGAAAGACTTGGCGATGCAGGTGATGATGGGCGCGACCGATGAAGACACCGTGAGTTCGCTCGCCGGACGCTTGGCGCGCCTCAACAAACAACTGGATGTCGATGACCAGCGCCGCATCCGCGAAGCTGCGGGCGGACTGGAACTCACCCAACTGATCGGCAAACTGTTTGCCGCGATAGATGCCGACAACATCGAAGCCCGCGCATTGGCGCTGGCCGGGCAACCCATCGACACCAATCCAGGCGACGACAAGCGATCACAGGCGCAACAACAATTAGTGAGCGAAGCCGCGAAAGTGTTAAATGGCGAACTGGTCGAACTCATCGAAACCATCCGCCGCGACAAAGAACAAACCATAGACCACGACAACCTCGACAACCTGGTGCGTGCCGAATGGGACAAAGAGGCCGCCAATAACGCGCAAGCCCTCACCGATGAATTCGCCGATTACCTGAAATCGAATCAGGACAACATCGCCGCACTTACTATCTTCTTCAGCCAGCCCTACAGAAGGCGCGAACTCAGCTTCGACCTGATCCGCCAAGTGCTGGACCAACTCAAATCCGACAAACCCAAACTCGCTCCGTTGCGCGTGTGGCAAGCCTACCGCCAATTGGACGACTACAAAGGTGCGCAGCCCATCAGCGAGCTAACAGCATTGGTCGCGCTGATCCGCCGCGTGTGCGGCATGGATGCCCAGCTCTCCACTTTCGACGACACCGTGCGCCGCAACTTTCAGAACTGGGTGATGAAACACCACTCCGGCGGCGGTAATAAGTTCAACGAAGAACAAATGGCCTGGCTGCGCATGATCCGCGACCACGTCGCCAACTCGTTCCACATCGAGCGCGGTGATCTGGAAATGTCGCCGTTCGACGGGCAAGGCGGGCTGGGCAAGATGTATCAACTGTTCGGTGCAAAAATGGATACGTTGCTGGATGAATTGAATGAAGTACTGGTGGCGTGATGGAGACCAATGTTAGTGGGTTGCCACATGCTTGGCGTGACGCCAGGATTTCCGAGGTAACCTCTGTAAATCCGACATTCGATAAAGCCGGAATTCCTGATGATTTGGAGATTTCATTTGTACCAATGCCAGCCGTACAGGCTGAAAGCGGAATAATTGATGTCAGTACTAACCGCAAATTTTCAGAAGTAAAAAAAGGCTACACGCCCTTCCGTGAAGGTGATGTTCTATTTGCCAAAATAACCCCCTGCATGGAAAACGGGAAAATGGCTGTAGTGCCCGAAGTAAGAAATGGCATAGGCTTCGGCTCTACTGAATTTCACGTTCTTCGTGCCCAATCTGGCATAAATGCAAAGTACATTTACTACTACGTATCATCCCAAGGCTTTCGTCGTGAGGCTGAACACAATATGTCTGGCGCGGTTGGACAACGGCGAGTAACGACTCCTTACTTGAGTGCATGTGAAGTTCCAATTCCTCCAACCAACGAACAACACCGCATCGTCGCTAAAATCGAGGAGCTATTTTCTGAGCTGGACAAGGGCATCGAAAACCTGAAGACCGCACGCGCGCAGCTCAAGGTGTATCGCCAAGCCCTGCTGAAACATGCCTTCGAAGGTAAACTCACTGCACAGTGGCGCGCAAAGAATCAGGACAAACTGGAAACCGCCGATGTCTTGCAGAAGCGCATCCAGCAAGAGCGCGCGCAACGCCACCAGCAACAACTCGCTGACTGGGAAGCCGCCGACAAACAAGGCAGCAAACCCAAAACCCCGAAATCCCTGCCGCCGCTCACCGCCGAAGAACTGGCTGAATTGCCCGAACTGCCGGAGGGTTGGGGGTGGATGAAACTGGGAGACTTGGCTTCGAAAATTACTGATGGCGAACATTTCAAACCCTCAGTAAAAACTGAGGGTGTTTATTTCCTCTCTGCAAAAGATGTGAAACATGACGGTGTTTCATTTGATGATCCTCTGTTCGTCAACGAGGAGACAGCAGAAAAGGCTCGCTCAAGATGCGACCCAGAACGAAATGACATATTGATTGTTAGCCGTGGTGCCACCATTGGTCGGATGTGCATAGTCAATACAGATGAACGGTTCTGTTTGCTGGGCAGTGTCATCCTAGTGAAGGCAATCGCTGCGGTACAGAGTCGTTATTTATTGTCAGCACTGAAATCTCCGCTTGTAAATAAGAAAATCGTTGGTGTCTCTGGCGCAACAGCTCAACAGGCTATTTATCTGAGGGATATTCAGCACGTCCCTGTTCCTATTTGCTCATCTTTGGAGCAGTCAAAAATTGTTGAGGAACTGGAATCTAAGCTTACAGAAGTTGACCAACTCGAACTAACCATCATCACCGCATTGCAACAAGCCGAAGCGCTGCGCCAGTCCATCCTGAAAAAAGCTTTCTCCGGCAAACTGGTGCCACAAGACACGCACGACGAACCCGCCTCGGCATTGCTGGCGCGCATCAAGGCGGAGCGGATGGAGGTTACTGTCAAGCGGCGCAAGAATGTAAGCACAAAACTCATTAAAGAGACCTGACCATGCAACCGCAACCAGCCATTTTTGAAGAACATGAAATCCGCCGCGTGTATGACGAGGCCACTGAAATATGGTGGTTTTCAGTGGTAGACATTATTCAGGTACTGACACAACAGCCCGATTATCAGACGGCGCGTAAGTACTGGAACAAGCTGAAAGAGCGGCTGGGCAAGGATGGCAGCCAACTGGTGACAAATTGTCACCAGTTGAAAATGACCGCTGAGGACGGCAAGCAGCGCCTTACCGACGTCGCGACCGCAGAGACATTGCTGCGCTTGGTGCAGTCCGTGCCCAGCCCCAAGGCCGAGCCGATCAAACTGTGGCTGGCGAAGGTGGGCTACGAGCGGATGCAGGAGATGGCCGATCCTTCGCGTTCGCTGGATCGCGCCCGCGAGACTTGGCAAAAGCACGGGCGCAGCGAGAAATGGATACAGCAGCGCATGACCGGCTAGGAGACACGCAACAAGCTGACCGATTACTGGAAAGAGCACGACATCCAGGAGGGCAAGGAATACGCCATCCTCACCAATATCATTCATCAGGAGTGGGCCGAGGTAGATGTGAAGGCGCACAAGGCGATGAAGGGTTTGAAGTCGCAAAACCTGCGCGACCACATGAGCGAGGCGGAGCTGATCTTTACCGCGTTGGCGGAGCTTTCCACGCGCCAGATCGCCGAAAGCATAGAGGCCACGGGCATGAAGGAGAACGAGGCTGCGGCAAAAACCGGCGGCGGTATCGCCAAAAAAGCGCGGTTGGAGCTGGAAAGTAAAACGGGCAAGCGGGTCGTTTCGGCAGAAAATTATTTGCCTCCGGCAAAGAAAAAGCTGGCACAGAAAAAGAAGGGGTAATTACCCATTAACAAGGGTAATAGAGAGGGTAATAATGATTTTTCAAATCACCTGAATTGTGCACACAGCGTGTGCACAATCAGAAATAAACTTTAAGGCAACTCAATGAACGCAACCGCATCTATCGTTTCCAAAGTCTGGAGTTTCTGCACCACGTTGCGCGACGATGGAGTGAGCTATGGTGATTATCTGGAGCAGCTCACTTATCTGATCTTTCTAAAAATGGCGGACGAATACAGCCAGCCGCCGTATACCCGCAAGGTGGGCATTCCCGCCGAATACAACTGGCAGAGCCTGAAGGCAAAGCGCGGTGCGGAGTTGGAGGTGCATTACGTGACACTGCTGCGCGAGCTGAGCAACAAGCCAAGGATGCTGGGGACAATTTTCACCAAGGCGCAGAACAAGATTCAGGACCCGGCCAAGCTGTATCGCCTGATCGACATGGTGAATGAAACGAGCTGGGTAACGATGGGTGCGGATGTGAAGGGTGACATCTACGAGGGCTTGCTGGAACGCAACGCGGAAGACACCAAGTCCGGCGCGGGGCAATACTTCACGCCCCGAGCTTTGATCCGCGCGATGGTGGAATGCGTGCGCCCGGAGCCGAACAAAACCATAGCCGATCCGGCCTGCGGCACGGGCGGTTTCTTTCTGGCAGCCTATGATTTCCTGGTGGCGAATCACCAGATGGACAAAACGCAGAAGGCCTTCCTCAAACACGATACCTTTAACGGCAACGAGATCGTGGCGGGCACGCGCCGTCTGGCGTTGATGAATATGTTTTTGCACAACATCGGCGAAATTGACGGCGAGAGTATGGTGTCGCCAAACGATGCGTTAGTAGCTGACAGTGGCAACCGCTACGACTACGTGCTGGCGAATCCGCCGTTCGGCAAGAAGAGCTCGATGAGCTTCACCAACGATGAAGGCGAGCAGGAGAAGGACGACCTGACTTACAACCGCCAGGATTTCTGGGCGACGACTTCCAACAAGCAGCTCAATTTTGTACAACACATCCGCACCATGCTGAAAACCACGGGACGCGCGGCTGTAGTCGTTCCGGACAATGTGTTGTTCGAGGGCGGCGCGGGTGAGACGGTGCGCAAAAAGCTGCTGGAAACTACCGAGCTGCACACCATATTGCGCTTGCCCACTGGCATTTTTTACGCCAACGGCGTGAAGGCGAATGTGCTGTTCTTCGACAACCACGCGGCGAGCAAAGAGCCGTGGACGAAGGCGGTGTGGTACTACGACTACCGCACCAACATTCATCACACGCTGAAAAAGAAGCCGCTACGCTTTGAGGATTTGCAAGAGTTCATTGCCTGCTACAACCCGCTGAACCGCCATGAGCGCAAAGAGTTGTGGAACGAACAGAGCAACCTGGAGGGCCGTTGGCGCAAATTCAGTTACGGACAGATCATCGCGCGCGACAAAACCAGTCTGGATATTTTCTGGTTGAAGGATAAGAGCCTTGCCGATCTGGACAACTTGCCTGAGCCGGATGAACTGGCATTAGAGATCATCGACAACCTGGAGGCGGGGTTGAACAGTTTCAGAGAAATTGCGGCGGCGTTATCGTGAGCCAATGGCAATGCACTTGACAATACCCCACATGAAACCCCTTACAATATGCATGTAAAAATCAATTTCAACTTAATCAATCTATTTAAAACTGTATGAAAATTGCGACTTGGAATGTGAACTCCCTTAAGGTGCGTCTGCCTCATACATTGGACTGGCTGGCGGTTAATCAGCCGGATGCGCTGTGTTTGCAGGAAACCAAACAAGAGGACAGTAAGTTTCCCCTGGCAGAGTTACAACAAGCTGGCTATCAAGCTGTGTTCAGCGGACAGAAGACCTATAACGGCGTAGCCATTATCAGCAAGGCTGTGCCTGAAGACGTAATGGTCGGCATGCCGAATTTTCTGGATGAGCAGAAGCGCGTGATTGCTGCCACGCTGAACGGCGTGCGTGTGGTATGCGTTTATGTGCCGAATGGTCAGAGTGTTGATTCAGACAAATATCAATACAAATTGGCGTGGCTAAACGCTTTGCAGAAGTGGTTAAAAGACGAGTTGGTTCGCTACCCTAAGCTTGTGCTGCTTGGCGATTACAACATCGCACCCGAAGACCGTGATGTGCATGATCCTCAGGCATGGGTAGGCAATGTACTCGTGAGCGAGCCTGAGCGCGCGGCATTCAGAGCGCTCGAACAACTTGGGCTGCGCGATAGTTTCCGCCTGTTCGAGCAGCCGGAGAAATCCTATACCTGGTGGGATTACCGCATGATGGCCTTCCGCCGCAATATGGGATTGCGCATTGACCACATTTTGGTGAGTGAGGCACTGGTACCGAATTGCACTGCTTGTTCAATAGACCGTACGCTACGAAAGTTGGAGCGGCCATCAGATCATACGCCGGTAGTGGCGGATATCACAATTTAGGCGCCTGGCAACACAAGTCCAATCTTGTTATTGAAAATGTAAGTTTCTGCCGCACAAGCTATATGGCATTCCCTGTTTCGCCAGCGTTATCCAGTCCAGCCAGTACCATCTCGGCGGCACGTAGCACGGCGCGTGCTTTATTCTGGGTTTCTATCCATTCGCTAGCCGGTACCGAGTCGGCTACCAAGCCACCCCCAGATTGGACATAAAGAGTGCCTGCTTTGACCACCGCAGTGCGAATGGCAATGGCAAGATCCATATCGCCATTGAAGCCAAGATAGCCGACTGCACCCGCATAGATGCCACGCTTGGAAGGCTCCAGTTCGTCGATGATTTCCATCGCGCGGACTTTGGGTGCACCGCTCACCGTGCCAGCCGGGAAGGTAGCTTTTAATACCTCAATCGCAGCCAGCCCCGGTTTGAGCGTGCCTTCAACATTGGACACAATGTGCATGACGTGCGAATACCGTTCAATCACCATTTTCTCGGTGAGCTTCACCGTACCCTGCTGCGCGACGCGGCCAACATCATTACGACCGAGGTCTATAAGCATCAGGTGTTCCGCCAGCTCCTTTGGATCGGCCAGCAACTCTTGCGCCAATTGGATATCCTGTTGCGGTGTTTTGCCGCGCGGACGTGTGCCAGCAATGGGACGCACAGTCACGTTGTCACCTTCCAGTCGCACCAGAATTTCAGGTGAAGCGCCGACCACATGGTGATCGTCCATGTCGTAATAGAACATGTAGGGTGAAGGGTTGATGGAACGTAGCACTCGGTACAGATTGAGCGGTGAAGCAGGAAATGGCTGGCTCATGCGCTGCGAAGGCACAACCTGCATGATATCGCCATCAAAAATATAGCGCTTGGCCTTGTCTACAGCCTGTTTGTAGGCTTCCTCACCGAACTCAGATACAGCTTCCTGAGGGGAAAATTGCGGGGCACGTGGTATTTCCACGGGTTGACGCAGCAACTGTGCGAGTTCTTGCAGACGCTGCCGTGCCAATGCATAAGCATTTGGCAGTTGCGGATTGGCATGTACGATAAAGAAGAGCTTGCCGGACAGATTGTCCACTACCGCCAGCTGTTCGGTGAGCATTAGCAGTATATCCGGCGTACCGAGCACGTCCTGTTTTTGCGTTTTGGCCAGACGTGGCTCGATATAGCGTACGGTGTCATAGCCGAAATAACCAGCCAACCCGCCAGTAAATCGCGGCAGGCCGGGCAGCGGCGCAACCTTGAAACGTGACTGGTAGTCCTTGATGAAATCCAGCGGGTTGTCCGCATTTTGGACGGTTTCGCCAGTCGCAGTGGTGAGCGTAATGTGCTTGCCGCGCACCGTAATGCGTGTATCGGCGGGCAGCCCGATAAAAGAATAGCGGCCGAAGCGTTCACCACCCTGCACTGATTCCAGTAGATAGGAATAAGGTTTGTTGGCGAGCTTAAGATACAGCGACAGTGGCGTATCCAGATCAGCAAAGGTCTCTGCCACCAGAGGGATGCGGTTATATCCTTGCTCGGCAAGTTGATCAAAAGCTTGTTCAGAAATGGGATTCAACACGAATTGCTCCTAACTCAAAAAATGGGAAAACGGCAGCACTAAAACGGGGCTGCCACACCGAACGGAGTGGTGATCACCATCGCCATGCAGTAGTTTCTCTCCAGATTTTGAAATTTTCGTGTGTCATCAGGTCATATTTTTTGAATCAGCTTGATCACATCTGGCAGCGTGTCGATCACAGCATCCAGATCCAGTCTATCCACCGGCTCGCCGTGATTGTAACCATAGGGCACGCAAACTATGGGACAGCCGGCGGCGCGTGCAGCAACCGAGTCATTGAGTGAATCGCCGATCAGCAACACTTGCTCCACCGGAACGCCGAAAAACTTTGCAGCGTGCAGCAACGGCAGCGGGTGTGGTTTTTTTTCCGGCAGGCTGTCGCCGGACAGCACGATCTCGAAATAATGCGCAAGCCCTAAACCCTCAAGCAGGGGCTCAGTGTAGCGTTTTACCTTGTTGGTAATGCAGCCCAGGCGGAACCCAGCCGCCTGCATGGCGTCCAGCCCGGCAATCACCCCCTCAAACGGTTTACTCTGTAATAGCAGCTCCTTGTAGTGCTGTTCGAAAATCGGCAGCGCCTGTTCATATAGATTTGCATCCGGCTCGGCATACATGTCACCGGTCAGCGCGCGTTTAACCAGCCAACTGACCCCATTGCCGATGTAGCTTGTCAGCAAATCTTGCGACACGGCAGGACGGCCCAGGTCACGCAACATGCAATTAGCAGAGGCCACCAGTTCAGGTGCAGTATGAAGTAACGTGCCATCCAGATCGATAAGGATAGCGGAGATTCTCAGTGGGAAATGTGCTCGCACCATTATTTCCTTACTTTGGCTAGTTCAGCGCGCAAAGCGGCGATGATGGAATCATAGCGGTGCGGATCCGTGTCCTTGCCGGCACCATACACAGCGGAGCCGGCTACGAAGGTATCGCAACCCGCAGCAGCAATTTCCGCAATATTGCTGGTGTTCACACCACCGTCGATTTCCAGCATGATGTCGCGCCCGCTTTCATTAATTTTTTGGCGCGCAGTGCGTAGCTTGTTCAGGGCATCAGGGATAAATTTCTGACCGCCGAAGCCGGGATTCACCGACATAATCAGGATCAAGTCAATTTTGTCCATGACATGGTCGAGATAGCTCAATGGCGTACCAGGATTGAATACTAGCCCGGCCTTACAGCCGTTTTCCTTGATCAAGCTGAGAGTGCGGTCGATGTGCTCGGACGCTTCCGGATGAAAGGAGATGATATTGGCACCGGCTTTGGCGAAGTCCGGGATGATACGGTCCACCGGCTTGACCATCAGGTGTACGTCGATCTCTGCTTGGGTAATCGGACGAATGGCAGAACACACCAGCGGACCAATGGTCAGGTTGGGTACGTAATGGTTGTCCATCACGTCGAAGTGGATAATATCCGCGCCGGAGGCAATGACATTGATGACTTCTTCGCCGAGCTTGGCGAAATTGGCGGAAAGAATGCTAGGTGCAATTTTGTACATGGCGACGCCTTTAACAAGTTTAAATTTGAAGCACGCATTCTACCCGAAACTTTCCCGATGAATAAATGCAACAGTAGACAGCTCACTGCTTTTCCAAAGTAAATGACTGAACGTTATTCTTCTCGCTCATATTCACCGCCATATTGTTGCAAGAGCTTCAGCATTGCCGCCGCTTTATCTAACGTCTCTTGATATTCTGCATTGGCGTCAGAATCCGCTACGATCCCGCCACCCGCCCAAAAACGAATTTCGCCATCGGCGAATACCAAAGTACGGATAGTGATGTTGCTATCCATATTGCCATCAAAACCGATGTAACCAATCGCACCGCAATATACCCCACGTCGATGCAGCTCCAATTGTTCGATGATTTGCATGGCGCGTTGTTTAGGTGCACCCGTTACAGAGCCACCGGGAAAACAATCGCGTAACAATGCCAGCGCATCACGCCCCGGCGCAAGCTGACCAGTGACGGTACTTACCAGATGGTGTACTTGGGCAAAACTTTCCAGTTCGAACAGCTTGGGTACTTGCACTGAACCAGATATACAGCTCTTGCCCAGGTCGTTACGCAGCAAATCAACAATCATTAGGTTCTCTGCACGGTCTTTGTCGCTATGGCCCAACTCTTGTGCCATCTTCGTATCGTCGTGCAGATTGTTTTGACGCGGGCGCGTACCTTTGATCGGATTAGTTTCGACGTGCCCCTGCTGTACTTGCAAAAATCGTTCCGGCGAGGCGCATAAAATTTGCACCTGCGGAAAATTAAGAAAAGCAGAATAAGGTGCCGGGCTCAGACGACGCAATTCGAGATATGCTTGTAGCGAATCACCGGAAGCACGTGCTGCATAGCGTTGCGCCAAATTGACTTGATAACAATCACCCGCGTGCAAGTAGCGTTGTATGACATCAAATGCGGATTTATACCCCGCACGGGTAAAATTCGACTGAATGCGACCATGTACCTTGAATTTTTCCTGAGGCGCGTTACTGTTCTGTTGCAATCGCGCAAGGATTTGCGGCAACACTTGTTCTGTTCCTTGCTCACGTTGCTGTGATACCAGATGTGTCGTCTTTTCCTGATGATCCAGCACAATCGCCCAGTCGTAGATGCCAACCATCATGTCCGGCAGATGTTCAGTTTCCTGTGCCTGTGTGGGTAAAGTAAACAGGCGGCGCGCCAGATCGTAGCCCCAGTAGCCTAGTGCACCTCCCAAAAAGGGAATGCCCGGTATTGCTGCGACGGGTGCACCCAATTGCTGGCGCAAAAGTTCAAATGGATCACTGGCTGAACGCTGCACACCGGTTGCATTTGTAATTTCCGTGTATGTACCCTGTGTGACCAGCGTGGCGATGGGTTGTGCGCATAGAATGTCGTAACGCCCTCGCCCACCGCTGTCCAGCCACACCGCCCAAGGCAAATCGGCGATGGCCGCGAAGTAAGCGGCAGCATTGGCAGCATTGGGAAGGGAGGCTCTATAAAACATCGGGTTGGTGGGTGAAAAGGAAGACTTATGTCGCTTCGCAGTCTGCTCGATCAGCTCAAGTCCCGCATTGCGGGCTCAAGCTAGCAATTCGATTTATTTAGGTAAGAGCGGATATAGTGAGCTTGGATTAAAGAATGGAATGCATTTTTATACAACAGAATTACAGAGCGATTAAATCAACTTTGCGCAACCTAATCCCTCTTTAGTTCTGATATTTTTGTTCAGGTCGCTTATCTATTGCAGCGGAAATTACAAATGCAAAGTAGCTGGGAACTATGAGGCCTAGGCTATTCCACGAATGAGAATTTCCAGTCCTACCTTTCCTTCACTGATTTCGCGCAGAGCAATTACAGTAGGCTTATCTTTACATTCTGCCACTAGATAGCTGGCGCCATTGGCCAACTGACGTGCGCGGTAGGCGGCAGCCAAGGTGAGTTCAAATCGGTTAGGGATGTTTACCAAACAGTCGTCTATCGTTACACGAGCCATGGTGTAGTGTCTCCTTTTTGCAGTTGATTAATCAAAGTTTGCTGGCGTGCGAGTTGTCTATCGCGGCGAAGTCCTGCGGCAACGACGATGGCATTGAGCTGTTGCAAAGCAATGTCCAGCTTATCATTAATAATAACATAATCAAACTCTACGACATGGGCGATGTCTTCTTTCGCGGCGTGCAAGCGTTGTGCGATCACTTTGACATCATCCTGTCCGCGCCCATGCAGGCGATTCTCCAGCGCTTGCAAAGAGGGGGGCAGGATGAAGATGCTGATGCAATCCGGAAATGCGCGCCGTACTTGCGCCGCGCCCTGCCAATCAATTTCCAATAGTACGTCACGTCCGCTCAAAATTTCAGCTTCAATCCAGGATTGCGAAGTGCCATAGAAGTTGCCATATACCTCAGCGCTTTCCAAAAAATCACCATGCTTTGCCATATCCAGGAAAGTTTCACGGCTCACAAAATGATAATCTTCCCCCTCGGTCTCGCTTGGGCGAGGCGCTCGCGTCGTGTAGGAAACAGATATACCAACCTGTTGATTACTGGCCAGCAACGAGCGAACCAGGCTGGTTTTTCCTGCACCCGACGGTGCACTGACAATAAAGAGATTTCCCGGCATATTTATGTATTAAGCATCTTTAAACATTGAGCAGTATTTTCAACACAAAACTCCACTGCGAAGCGCAATGTAATTTTATCATCAACTGGTAGGAGCTTCTGAAAATTCAGTGCTTGCCCAAACTCAAGTCATGCAAACAAATTCGCTGCGTTGTACATGTCTCATGTACAAATTTTCTGCCTAGGCTCTTTGAGTAATTACCGACTGAAACTAGAATTACGGACTGACAAGTTAAATATATATGCGGCATATTTTCTGTGCACGAAATGGAATAACTTGATATTTTTACTTGTTTCAGCTGCTTAAAGCTCCGCCAATACACGCAGGTAAGCGATGGGGTAAAGGCTCGCTGTGAAAATCCCACGTTAAAAGGATAAGCGCGTAATTTCTTTTGTCCCTGTGATGCCGTCCACTGTGTAGTTAAAGGTAGCACTCGAATAATCGTGGAATATAAATGTACCCGTCCCAACCGGCGTTACTACAAGCTGGCCAGGGTCGTATGTTACACCCAGGTAAGTACCTGTCGTCTTGTAAATTGGGCCAGAATAAGCAGTAGGACTTAACCATTGTCCCGGCTGGAGCGTATACCATATAGGCTGACCCGCTTGGTCATACACAAACCATGCGGCAAATATTCGATCACTGGGGTGTTGCATAATACTGAAACCCATGCCGGATTCCTGTGGATTCCACCAGTGGTCGGTATAGTCAACCAGAGGAAACGGCCCGGTTTTGGACGCATAACTATCAGTGACAGTAAACTGTGCCGAGCCCAACTGCACTGCTGGGAAGGCAATACCTGTACTTGGTTTGTATGTGCGAAAAACATCGACACTAAATACACCTGGTGGAAACTGTCCCAGTTTAATGTCAAGATCTGGCACTGGGAACGGCACACCGAAGTCTGCACAATCAGGATTTGCGATAAGATCGACTCTAATAACAGTGCCTACCTGTTTTAGTTGTACGGGAACACGAGGGTCATATAAACATGAACTCCCCACCTCTATTTTAACTACAACTGACTCCAGACTTTTCGGGTTGGCTGGATGTATTGTTACATTTTCTGCTACAGCGGTTGTCATTACACCGAAAGTCATTCCGATCAAGAGTACCCTCTTGGCAGATGAAAAACTACTTAACCGAAAATCGTCTATGACGTTCCCAATGTATACAAACAAGCGTTTTGCATCCTCTTTTAAAAAACAAAATGCCGTATCTATGATTTTTTCATGTCTGATTTTCATCATAAGCGCCTTTTCTATTCCCAGGATTAATCTGTGGTTGGACGGCGGCCATTATTTAGATAGCGATAGTCAAGAGTAATAAAATTTTGAGTGTACCCTTAGTTCGCCATTATGGTTTGCTGTTGTTCCGGAAAAATAACATAGTCGTCTCGAGTTTATTGTTGCACCGTGTAAAGAAAGTGTGGGCGCTAGCGCGACACCTGACTTAGGGCATGGTCTCTAGGCTTTATTCTTAAGTGGAGATACACCGCCATATAACCTGAATTTCATATTTCGAACAGGTTCTAGGTTGCTGTTCGTCCCGAGACAAGGTAATATTTCCGCCCTTTCGCTTTGTATTTTGTGAGCATAGATTGTATGGGTAACGCTGTGGCGATGTGTGTCGCCACTTTTTTTGGGGTTAATGATTTTTAATGAGGAACAACGTGTGAGTCATTCTTCGTTGCCGGTCCAGCAGGGTTTGTATGACCCGCGCCATGAGCACGATGCGTGCGGAGTAGGCTTTGTGGCGCATATCAAGGGTAAGCAGAGCCATGACATGATCTGTCAAGGCCTGCAGATACTCAAAAATCTTACTCATCGCGGCGCGGTGGGCGCTGACCCCTTGGCGGGAGATGGTGCGGGTATTCTGATCCAGGTTCCAGATGCATTTTTGCGTAAATCATGCGCTGCACAGGATATATCCCTGCCGGCATCGGGCAAATACGGGGTGGGTATATTGTTCCTGCCGCGCGATACGGCGGCGCGTGCCGCCTGCGAGCAGGTGATTGCCGACAAGATTGCTGCGGAAGGACAAATTTTGTTGGGCTGGCGTGATGTGCCGGTAGACAATGGTAGCTTGGGCGAAAGCGTTAAGGCGGTTGAGCCATTGGTACGCCAAGTATTCATTGGGTGCGGTTCGAATTGCACGGACGTCGACAGCTTCGAGCGTAAATTGTTTGTTATTCGCAAGATTGCAGAGCACGCTGTGCGCGGCCTGCCCAATGAACAAGGGCGAGGATTCTATATACCGTCGTTTTCTGCGCGCACTATCGTATACAAGGGAATGTTGTTGGCCGACCAGGTCGGCGAATATTACCTCGATCTGCAAGATGAAAGTATGGTCAGCGCATTGGCGATGGTACATCAACGTTTTTCCACCAATACTTTCCCCTCCTGGGATCTGGCGCATCCATTCCGTATGATTGCGCACAACGGCGAGATCAACACCTTGCGCGGTAACGTGAACTGGATGACGGCGCGTCATGCAGCGATGTCATCCAGTTTGCTGGGCGCAGATCTGGAAAAATTGTGGCCGTTAATTGTGGAAGGCCAGTCTGATTCCGCCTGTTTTGATAATGCACTGGAATTGCTGGTGGCAGGTGGTTATTCGCTGCCACACGCGATGATGCTGCTGATTCCTGAAGCCTGGGCAGGGAACCCATTGATGGATGAAGAGCGCCGCGCGTTTTATGAATACCATGCTGCGTTGATGGAGCCGTGGGATGGCCCCGCCGCCGTGGCTTTCACGGATGGTCGCATGATCGGCGCGACGCTGGATCGCAACGGCCTGCGCCCGGCGCGCTATCTGATTACAGATGATGACTTGGTGTTAATGGCATCTGAAATGGGTGTGCTGGATATTCCACAAAACAAAATTGTGAAAAAGTGGCGACTACAGCCGGGCAAGATGTTCCTCATCGATCTGAAAGCCGGCCGCATCATAGATGACACCGAATTGAAGCAGCAGCTCGCTACCGCAAAACCGTATCGCGAGTGGATTGAAAAGTCACGTTATTTCCTCGGCGACCTGCCAAGTGTAGACGTAAAGAAAGTACTCAAGGAAAGCTTGTTAGACACCAGTCTGCTGGATACTCAGCAGGCATTTGGCTATTCTCAGGAAGACATCAAATTCATTCTTGCGCCCATGGCTGCCGCAGGGGAAGAAGCAACCGGCTCTATGGGTAATGATGCTACCTTGCCTGTGCTGTCGGATAAAAACAAAGTTCTGTACAGCTATTTCAAGCAGCTTTTCGCTCAGGTGACTAATCCGCCTATCGATCCGATCCGTGAAGAGATTGTCATGTCACTTACCTCGTTTATTGGACCAAAGCCCAATCTGCTCGGTATCGACGAGACCGATCCGCCGCTGCGTCTTGAGGTACATCAGCCTGTGCTATCCAATGAAGATTTAGCCAAACTGCGCGACATCAGCACATTAACTCAAGGACGTTACAAGGCGCTGGTGTTGGATATCACTTATCCTGCGGCACAGGGCGCAGCGGGTTGCGAGGGCGCAATAAAGGCACTGAGTGCCGCAGCCGATCAGGCGGTGGCGGATGGTTACAACGTGCTGATTTTGTCCGACCGTGCGATTTCAAGTATACGCGTGGCGATTCCGGCTTTGCTGGCTTGTGCGGGAGTGCATCATCATCTGGTACGCGAAGGGCTGCGCACCAGCACCGGACTGGTGGTGGATTCTGGTTCTGTGCGTGAAACCCATCACTTCGCACTCCTTGCCGGTTATGGCGCTGAGGCGATATGCCCGTGGCTGGCCTATGAAACTATTGCTGCCATGAGCGATTATTTACCTGCGGGTCTATCGAACAAGGATGCAAATAAACGTTTCATTAAAGCAATAAACAAGGGGCTGCTCAAGGTAATGTCCAAAATGGGCATCTCCACTTATCAGTCTTATTGCGGCGGACAGATTTTCGAGGCAATCGGCCTGAACGCTGATTTTGTATCGCAGTATTTCACCGGCACGGCGACTCAGATCGAAGGCATAGGCTTACATGAAGTGGCCGAAGAAGCGATGCGTATTCATCAAGCCGCTTTCGGCAACGATCCGGTGTTGTCCAATGCCCTGGAAGCGGGAGGAGAATATGCCTATCGTGTGCGGGGTGAAGAGCATATGTGGACGCCGGATGTCATCGCCAAGCTGCAACATGCCACGCGTTCCAATAACGGACAGACGTACAAAGAATATGCGAAGCTGATTAACGATCAGACTCAGCGCATGAAGACATTGCGCGGCTTGTTCGAGATCAAGTCAGCTGGCGCGCCCGTGCCGCTGGCAGAGGTCGAGCCGGCAAAAGAGATCGTCAAACGTTTTGCTACGGGAGCAATGTCGCTTGGATCTATTTCCACCGAGGCGCACACCGCTTTGGCCATCGCAATGAACCGTATCGGGGGAAAATCTAATACGGGCGAAGGTGGCGAAGACCCGATGCGTTTCAAGTCAATTAAAGGTGGCGAGAAACTATCTGAAATTATAGGCAAAGGGCGCATTGAAGCTGATCTGACTTTATTGCCAGGCGATTCATTGCGCTCCAAAATAAAACAAGTGGCCTCGGGTCGCTTTGGTGTAACAGCGGAATACTTGACGAGCGCCGATCAAATTCAAATCAAGATGGCGCAAGGCGCAAAGCCAGGTGAAGGCGGCCAGTTACCCGGCCACAAGGTGTCAGAGTACATCGCTAAATTGCGTTTCGCCATACCGGGTGTGGGGTTGATTTCACCACCGCCGCATCACGATATTTATTCCATCGAAGATCTGGCACAGCTCATTCATGATCTGAAAAACGCTAATCCGCGCGCTTCCATTTCAGTCAAGCTGGTATCTGAAGTGGGCGTTGGTACGGTAGCGGCCGGTGTAGCCAAGGCCAAGGCGGATCATATAACTGTTGCTGGCCATGATGGTGGCACGGGTGCCTCGCCGTTGTCTTCCATTAAGCATGCCGGAACCCCGTGGGAACTTGGGCTGGCGGAAGCTCAGCAAACGCTGGTGTTAAACCGGTTGCGTGGACGGATTGTTTTGCAGGTGGACGGCCAGTTGAAGACCGGGCGCGATGTATTAATCGGTGCGTTACTCGGCGCGGATGAGTTTGGTTTTGCCACAGCGCCACTGGTAGTAGAGGGCTGCATCATGATGCGCAAGTGCCATCTCAACACCTGCCCGGTGGGCGTGGCTACGCAAGACCCCGAGTTACGCAAGAAATTCACCGGTCAGCCTGAACACGTGGTGAATTATTTCTTCTTTGTAGCCGAAGAAGTACGCGAATACATGGCGCAGATCGGTATCCGCAAGTTCGATGATCTAATCGGTCGTAGCGAATTGCTTGACGCAAAACATGTCATTGAACATTGGAAAGCCAAGGGTCTGGACTTCTCGAAAATTTTCCATCAGCCTGATGTACCGGTTAGCGTGGCGCGCCGCCATGTCGAAGAACAGGATCATGGGCTGACTCAGGCGTTGGATCATCGACTTATTGCCGAGGCTATGCCTGCATTGGAAAGCAAGTTGCCAGTAACAATAGAAGGCCGCATTCGCAATGTTAACCGTACCGTCGGTGCAATGCTGTCGCATGAAGTGGCAAAACGTTATGGCCAAGCGGGATTGCCGAACGATACGATTACGGTGAAACTACAAGGCACGGCCGGACAGAGCTTCGGCGCTTTTCTCGCGCATGGCATTACCTTCGAGCTGTCTGGAGAGGGCAATGACTATGTCGGCAAGGGATTATGTGGCGGGCGCATCGTGGTGCTACCGCCCAAAGAATGTAACATCGTGGCCGAGGAAAATATCATCGTTGGCAATACCGTGCTGTATGGTGCGACCAGCGGCGAATGCTATTTCCGAGGGGTGGCTGGCGAGCGTTTCGCAGTACGCAATTCCGGCGCTATTGCAGTAGTGGAAGGCTTGGGCGATCACGGTTGCGAATACATGACCGGCGGTATAGTGGTTGTGCTCGGTCAAACCGGACGCAATTTTGCTGCAGGCATGTCCGGCGGCATTGCTTATGTACTGGATGAAGATGGCGGTTTTGAACATCGTTGCAATCTGGCGATGGTACAACTGGAACCGGTACCCGATGAGGCTGCTGCGAGCGACCTGGGTGAAGTCGAGACGCATGGCCGGGTACATTTTAACCACCTTGGCAAGGCCGATGAACAGGTTTTGCGCGACATGGTGAGTGCGCATCTGCGCTACACCAACAGTGTCCGTGCTCAAGATATTCTAAATAATTGGGCGCGCTACTTGCCGAAATTTATCAAGGTCATGCCGACTGAGTACCGCCGCGCCTTACAGGAAGTCGCGGCGGAACAAACCAAGCAATTGGAGGCTGTATAAATGGGTAAGATTACCGGATTCATGGAATTCCGCCGCATAAGCGAGCACAGCTTGCCGGTTGCGGAGCGCCTGAAAAATTATAAGGAATTCATACCGCGTCTGACCGACCAGCAGACATCCGTGCAGGGTTCGCGCTGTATGGACTGTGGCATTCCATTTTGTACTACAGGTTGCCCGGTTAATAACATCATCCCGGACTGGAATGATTTGGTTTATCGCGGCAACTGGAAGCAAGCGCTGGACGTGCTGCACTCTACTAACAACTTTCCAGAATTCACCGGACGAATTTGCCCTGCACCGTGTGAGGCGGCCTGCACATTGACCATTAACGACGATGCGGTAGGCATCAAATCCATCGAGCATGCCATCATCGATAAAGGCTGGGAAGAAGGCTGGGTGACTCCGCAACCAGCACAGACCAAATCCGGCAAGAGGATTGCCGTGGTTGGTTCTGGTCCGGCTGGCTTAGCTTGTGCGCAACAATTAGCTCGTGTCGGGCATGACGTGGTGGTATTCGAGAAAAACGATCGAATTGGTGGCCTTTTGCGTTATGGCATTCCCGACTTCAAACTCGAAAAGTCGCACATCGATCGTCGCATTGAACAGATGCGCGCCGAGGGTGTGGAATTCCGCGTCAATCAGCATATCGGCGTGCAGGTGTCGGCACAAAAATTGAAGGACGAGTTCGACGCTGTAGTATTAACGGGTGGGGCTGAACAACCACGCGACTTGCCAGTGCCCGGGCGTGCGTTGCAGGGAGTACACTTCGCAATGGAATTTCTGCCGCAGCAGAACAGAATCGTGGCGGGAGACGTGGTACCCGATCAAATTAAAGCGACGGGCAAACATGTGGTGGTGATCGGCGGTGGCGACACGGGTTCTGACTGTGTCGGTACGTCCAACCGTCAAGGCGCGGCTTCGGTGACCCAGTTTGAGGTCATGCCGCGCCCGCCCGAGCAGGAGAATAAGCCGCTGATCTGGCCATACTGGCCAATGAAGCTACGCACGTCCAGCTCTCATGAAGAAGGCTGTCAGCGTGATTGGGCTGTGGCGACCAAGGAATTAACCGGCAAAAATGGCAAGATCGAAAAATTGCATGCCGTGCGCGTGGAATGGAAAGACGGAAAGATGCAAGAAGTGCCGGGCAGCGAAATTGAGATGAAGGCCGATCTCGTGCTTTTGGCTATGGGCTTCGTCAGCCCGATGCAGCAGGTCCTGGAAGCGTTTGGCGTTGAAAAGGATGGTCGCGGCAATGCCAAGGCTGTCACTGAAGGAGCGGGCTATTATCAGACATCGGTGGATAAGGTTTTCGCTGCTGGCGATATGCGTCGCGGCCAGTCGCTCGTGGTATGGGCAATACGCGAAGGCCGCCAGGCGGCACGTGCAGTGGATGAGTATTTGATGGGTAGTTCCAGTTTACCGCTCTAAATTGAGTTGTCCCTGTCAGGCGCTGAACGACGGGTTGCATGCAATCAACAAGCTGCGCTGACTTCTCTCTAATAACAGCTATCCCGGGGGATCCTACTCGGTACGCTCAGAATATTGGGTGCTATGGAACATCTAAATCGCCTTCACTGCACCCGCGCCTGGGCACCCAAAAACCCTTCTTCATCTATGGCGGATGATGCACAACAAAATACCGCAGGGCATCCCTTCATTTCAAGATATTGATGCTTGAAGACGATATTATCTTCCTGGTTTTTTGCATTTATCTGCTTCACCGATAACCAAGTTACCTAGCTAATCTCTCTGATAAGGGAGTTTGAGAGGTCAGAGGTAAAGCTGTTTAAATTTAGTCAATATAAATTAAAGAGAACAACATGAATTTCAAATTAAAAAATGACACCTTCCTGCGTGCTTTGTTACGTCAACCAACTGACTATACCCCCGTGTGGATGATGCGCCAGGCCGGACGATATCTGCCGGAATACTGTGCCACACGCAAGCGTGCCGGCAGTTTTCTGGATTTATGCAAAAGCCCCGATATGGCGACGGAAGTTACATTGCAACCGCTGGATCGATTTCCTCTGGATGCTGCGATTCTGTTCTCCGACATTCTCACCATACCGGATGCCATGGGTCTTGGATTATATTTCTCCGAAGGAGAAGGGCCAAAATTTGAGCGTCCCTTACGCGACGAGGCTGCTATCAAAGCGTTAAGAGTGCCAGACATCAATAAAGATCTGCGTTACGTCACCGATGCCGTGTCGCAAATTCGCAAGGCGCTGAATGGTAGCGTGCCATTAATTGGTTTTTCAGGCAGCCCATGGACGTTATCTTGTTACATGGTGGAAGGCGGTGGCAGCGACGATTATGCACGCGTAAAAACGTTGATGTATAAAGAACCCAAGCTGATGCACCACATTCTGGAAGTCACTGCACAAGCGGTAACGCAGTATCTCAATGCCCAGATTGAAGCAGGTGCGCAAACCGTGATGATTTTTGATTCCTGGGGGGGAGTGCTTTCGCATGCTGCTTACTACGAGTTTTCACTGCCTTACTTGCAGCAAATCGTGCAGGGGCTGAAGCGCGAACATGACGGCATTAAAATTCCAGTGATCGTATTTACCAAAGGTGGGGGCTTGTGGCTGGATAGCATTGCCGATATTGGCTGCGATGCGGTCGGGTTGGACTGGACCATGGACATTGGTGTAGCGCGACAAAAAGTGGGCCATAAGGTTGCGCTGCAAGGTAACTTGGATCCAGCCGTACTGTTTGCCACGCCGGAAGTTATTTGTGCCGAGACAGAACGCGTGCTGGCTAGTTATGGCTATGGCAGTGGTCATGTATTTAATCTGGGACATGGCATTTCTCAATTCACCAACCCTGACAATGCTGCGGTGTTGGTACAGGCAGTTCATGGCCTAAGTCGCAAATATCATTAAAAATGCTTGACATTTCGTCTGGTTATACACAATCGCGCAGCTATCCACTATCAGGAATAATTTTATCCTGATATTAAAGTTTAAAATTTAAGTTATTGTTTTTATTATTAATAAATTGTGCCTATGAAATGAGCGGCAGGGCAAAACCATATACAGCATCAGTAGTTAGCCTACTTATATTGGAATTATCCACATTGTTATCCACAGCTTATGTGGAGAATAAAAAATACTCAATTAAGTCAGTTGGCTTAGCTCAGTATGATAGAAATTGCTGGAGCAAATTTTACTAAATGCGAATTGTTCGCGTCGCGCTAGATGTGCCATTGTCAACACTATTTGATTATTCGCTAGACAATAGCATCGCGATCATTCCGGGACAGCGCGTATTGGTTTCATTTGGACGCAAAAAAATGGCAGGAGTGGTGATGGAATGCGCAATGGATTCCGTCCTTTCTCCAGAACGTATCAAGCCCATTTTGCAAGTGCTGAGAGACATTCCGCCCCTCTCCGATGAACTACTTGTTTTGCTGCGCTTCTGCAGCGACTATTACCACTATCCCCTTGGTGTTACTGTGCTTTCCGCCTTGCCAGTACGTTTGCGTACCAGCCAGCTGGTCACGCTCAAGGAAGCGATGCAATACAGACTAAGCGTTAGCGGCCGTGCGCTCGACTTGAGCCTGCTGTCTAAGCGCAAGGTGGTGCAGCACCGCATCCTCGCAGCCTTGAAGTTAGATTCATTAACTGCCGCGCAAGTGCGCGCATTATCACCCAGCGCAGCATCTGCGCTTAAAGCATTGTCACAAGCGGGATGGGTCGAGACGTGTGCAGTACCTGCAGTTTCCAGCACATTTACATTCAACAATACTCATACGTTGACCTTGGAGCAGCAGCAAGCAGTGGACGCAATTACTAAAGCATCATGCTTTGGCTGCTTCCTGCTGCACGGTATCACCGGTAGCGGTAAGACCGAGATTTATGTGCATCTGATGAACCGGATATTGCAGCAAGGCGGGCAAGTGTTGCTGCTGGTACCGGAAATCAATCTTACGCCTCAGCTGGAAAATTATTTTCGCAGCCGCTTGCCGGATGTTGAGCTGGTCAGTCTGCACAGTGGCTTAAGTGACGGCGCACGCATGCAGAACTGGCTGCGTGCACAGTCTGGCCGCGCGCGCATCATACTGGGTACGCGTCTGGCAGTATTCACGCCGCTGCCACAACTGGCATTGTTGATTGTAGATGAAGAACATGACGCTTCGTTTAAGCAGCAGGATGGCTTACGTTACTCGGCACGAGATGTGGCAATCTTTCGTGCTAGCCAGCGTGGCGTACCGATTGTATTAGGATCCGCTACCCCTTCACTTGAAAGCTATTACAACGCCCAGAGCGGACGCTACCAAATGTTGCGCCTGACCCAGCGCGCGGCGACACAAGCGCAGTTACCGACGGTAAGCTGCATTAACACCAGCAATATCGTTATGCAGCACGGCCTCAGTGAACCACTTCTCAAGGCCTTGGCCGAGCGGCTCCAGCGCGGAGAACAGAGCCTGATATTCATTAATCGACGCGGTTATGCACCCGTGTTGATGTGTGGCGCTTGCGGCTGGCTGTCTGGTTGTTCAAATTGTGCGGGCAAGCTGGTGCTGCATCTTAAAGATCGTCGCCTGCGCTGTCACCATTGTGGCCATCAGGAGCGTGTGCCACACGCCTGTCCGTCATGCGGCAACGCCGATCTACAACCGATTGGCATCGGCACGCAACGAGTGGAGAGTGCATTGCAGGAGCATTTCCCCCAGGCGCGCATTCTGCGCGTGGACCGTGACAGCACGCGCAATAAAGGGACATGGCAAGCCATGCGTCAGCAAATTCAGAATGACGCGGTAGACATTCTGGTTGGTACGCAAATTTTGGCGAAGGGACATGACTTCCCTAACCTGACGCTGGTGGGTGTACTTAACCCGGACGGTGCGTTATACAGTAGTGATTTTCGAGCATCGGAAAAATTGTTTGCCCAACTCGTCCAGGTAGCAGGGCGCGCAGGCCGTGCCGACAAGCCGGGGGAGGTGCTGATCCAGACCGCATTTCCTGATCATCCATTGTTTCGCGCGTTGCGAGAACATGATTACGATACGTGGGCAAAAACCCTGCTCGCGGAACGTCAATCCGCCGGATTCCCGCCATTCATGTATCAAGTAATGCTGCGTGCTGAAGCTAAGCTTGAAGCCCACATGTACACTTTCCTGCAACAAGCGCGAGATGCTGCAATTGAACTTGCTATGCCAGTTGATATTTACGGCGTGGTTCCTGCTGCCATGTCGCGTCGCGCTAATCATTTTTTAGCGCAATTGCTGGTGCAAAGCGAAGCGCGAAAACCCTTGCAGCAATTCCTGCGCGAATGGCGACCCTTGCTGGATGCGCTACCAGCACAAAAGCTACGCTGGTCGCTGGACATTGACCCAATAGATTTCTAAATCGTCAAAGCGATTATGAAATAACGCATTTCAAGGAAATATTTATATGCTTCCAGATTTGATGAGCTTACTAAGAAACGTAGTCGGCACCGAGCACGTGCTGAATGGCGAAACCGCAGCACCTTATTGTACCGACTGGCGCGGGCGCTATAGCGGCAAGGCGCTGGCTGTGGTGCTGCCTGGCGATACGCAACAGGTTGCTGCGGTGGTCGCGCTGTGTGCCGAGCACCGCATTGCCATTGTCCCGCAAGGCGGCAACACCAGTTTAAGCGGGGGATCAGTCCCATTGCCGCAAGGACAACAGATCGTGATTAACCTGTCACGCATGAACAAAATTCATGCGCTGGACACCACCAACTATACATTAACCGTGGAGGCAGGCTGCACCTTGGCCAAGGTGCGCGAGGCGGCAGAGCAGGCCGACCGTCTGTTTCCTCTTGGTCTCACCGCCATCGCGGCACAATGCGAAATCGGCGGCAACATTTCCACTAATGCCGGCGGCATTGGTGTGCTGCGCTATGGCAACATGCGTGACCTCGTGCTTGGACTGGAAGTCGTCTTGCCGGATGGTCGCATCTGGGATGGATTACGCAGTTTGCGCAAGGACAACACCGGCTATGATTTGAAGCACTTATTCATCGGCGCAGAGGGCACGCTGGGTATCATCACAACCGCTGTACTGAAGCTGTTTCCACGTCCGCAATCGGTGGTAACCGCGTGTGTGGCGGTACGCGATCCGGCAGTGGCGGTAGAGCTGCTTGCCCATTTGCGTGCTAATTGCGGCGACAAAATAAGCGCCTTCGAAATCATTTCGAGGTCCTGCCTGGATCTTGTTTTAGCGCATATTCCCGATACGGTTGAGCCATTTGTTACGCGTTATGAATGGATCGTGCTGATCGAACTATCGGATGTGCTGCAAGCGCCGCTCGATACACCTTTACTCAATGCGCTACAAGCGTTCGGCACAGGCATCCTCGAGTTCGCCGTCGATTCGAAAAATAACGCCATAAGCTGGTGGAATTTGCGCAAAAATATCAGCGAAGCGCAGAAACGTGAGGGCATTAGCATCAAACATGACGTCGCTGTGCCTATCAGTCACGTGGCAGAGTTCATCGCCCAAGCGAATGCCGCCCTGCGTGCCGCATTCAATGGTCTGCGCATTGTTGCCTTCGGCCATATCGGCGATGGCAACATCCATTACAACATCTCAATGCTGGATTCTGCACAAAACCCGGCCCTCATCGCACAAAGCCAACAGGTCAACCGCATCGTGTACGACATCGTACATGGATTAAACGGCAGTATCAGCGCCGAGCATGGGCTAGGCCGACTCAAGCGTAATGAAATACGTCATTACAAAAGTGCGCTGGAATTAGAGCTAATGCGCAGTATCAAAAACACCTTCGACCCAAGTAATTTAATAAATCCGGGGAAAGTAATATAGTGAGTGCTCTTTGAGATACTCTATGGGTGGTCGCGGTTATATGCGCCATTTGGAATCAGAATATTATGATTTAAACGGTTTGGCTGTACACCACTTTTTGCCAAAGCACATCACTAGATCTTCGGATTTCTTGTAGTCGGCCAACAGGCCATCAATCAATTTAAGTAGCGCATCACTGTGGAAAATAAAATGCTGCGCCAGCCTTTTCCTTCGGTTGGCAGCAGGCAGGTCGCACCGATCATTCCGGTCGCGATGTACACCGGGAATTCAACCTTTAAGGTCCATAGAGAACCATTAACGGCGTGAGGTATTGGCAGGTCTTCAAAAACGCCAGGTAGCGTGTTGGTTTTCAGACTTATTCCATTTCTCAATCAATAATAAAATATTGAATGGTGCATTGCATCTGCTAATAGCAACGGAGCATAGAATGCTCCACATAGTTATTGCCGCTTTGAAAGATAAATGGAATTAGTAGGAAAAACATATGAAAACAGATTGTTTTTTCGTATGGAATCAACGTGCTCGTCTGGGTGTGGGAATTAAACTGAAGTTAAGGGCCAGTGCCAACCGTCTTCTGTACTGATCGTACGATGCTCGTAGGCAATTTGAGACAATGCGATCAACGGATATAAAATGCGATTCGCTCTAGAACTAATGGGCTTTTATCGTTGGTTTTCCAGTTCAGCCGAATACGTCTGAATTCCGCATTATCGTGCTCGGCCATCAGCGGCAGCAGTGAGCCTGCTTTTACCAACTGCAGATTGGCCAAAGAGGTTTCCGGAAACAGGGGTATCCATTTTCCGTCAGCTGTTTGCCCTTCAACGCTTACGGTAGATAACATTTTTGGCGTCGCAGCCTTGAAAATGATCGCGCTGTAATTCGCCAGTTTGAAAGCCAAATCATCAGGTGATTCCAATGAAACCTGACCGTCAGCGTTGCCATGCAAAGTGAACATTCCAGAGGTGACATCACTTCTCGTTCCCAATATCGGCACCCAGCCATCGTCGTCGGCGTATCCGTCACCACCAAAGGTCCACAGTCTTGCTCGGCGTGGTAAATTGGCGTGACTTATCATGAAATTCTTGATGGCGTCCTCAAGTGGCGTGTCACGTAGCGCCGTGTAGGCGACGAATCCGGGCTGTCCCACAAAGCTACCCCGGCTACCGTTCCATGCCATCGGTGAAATAAAGTGCGCTCCGTAATTGTAAATTTCCCGCAGTGATTTGTAAGCTTCAGCGAAGTTGGGGAGACGAGACGGGTTGCGTAAATCGGCAGTATTGTGTTCGATCACTGCCCAGTCAGAATCGAGTTTGCGGAACACTGAAAACAACGAGTTAGATTCCTCCATCCTGACCTGATTGACAGCACTTGGTCCATAGAGAATGGCACCGAGGTGCCCATTGGATGGCATCGCCCCATCGACTGACATGCCGCCCATATCGCTGTTTCTCGCGGGACTATCCAAGTGGATCGGAAATGGCATGCCGAGCGTATCCGGAGCCATGAAACCTTGAGCAGAATAAATAAATTCCTTACCTATTCCGGCTTCTCCAATCCATTGCGAAAGTTCGTCGTAATGCAATTTAACCAGATGACGGCGAAAATGTTCCCACACTGTTACCCATGCATCTTTCCAGAACGGATTAATATGCATTGGAAATACTCTAGGTGGATCAACATCTTCCCAACGCTTGAACTGACGTCCGCTCAGCGCATTCACGTCATGCAGCGTCAACGGCCTTTCTTTCTTGTAGCGGGAAAGGTCAGGTTCGCCTGCCATAGTCCGTCCGGAATATGGCCCGCTTCCCCGCAACCATTCGCGAAATTGGCGCAAAGTACCAGGGTTATAGTCATACCATTGCTGACTCGAAAAAAAAGGATTCAGGTACACATCTGGGTCAGTGGTTACACCAATGAAAAGTGACGGGTATTGTGATGCAAATTTACGGATGATAGACGCGGCATTCTGCAAATTACGTTTTTTGTAATGTCTATTTTTTGCAGCGTAGATGTTGAAGGTCAAGGAGCGACCGAGTTCGGGTGAATCCATGGAACCGGAGAGATTCTTCAGGTAATCATCCCCCATCACCTGATTTTTTTCATTCCACTGCAAGTTGGCTGCATCTTGTTCGAGCGCGTCATTGATATCCCATTCCGGTGCATCGCACGCGGCGTCGGCCCAAATTCCGCCATTCAGCGTAAACAATACAGGTAACTGATGTTTGATCGCGTAATCGATAACGCCATTCAGATTGTCTTCGGCGATCGTCCGTGTGCCACATTTGTGACTGGACGGGAAGTCGGCATCGAAAGCGTAATCGCTGGCCCTGCCTTTGGTCGTACGCAAATAAAGAATGGGAACCCGAATTCCAACTTTTACTGTCTTGCTTTCATAGGGGCGAAATACCGTGTCGATTTCCTTTCCGCCTCCACCAGCCACATTGCTCGTGGCCATAATGAAGTAAAAAATGTCATCACGCTTGACATCGCGACCATTTAGAAGGTCGGTCCACGTATCCATGGCACCAATTGCAGGTTGGGTGCGACGCCCAATGACCGAAGTCCTACCTTTCCTGTCAGTGACGACCACTTCCATTACGCTCCAGTTCGCGACCCATACTGACGTATCGACGACTCCCTCAAAACCGGCCTTGGCCGCATCCGGGTAAGCTGGATAAGCCTGCGCGACATCCGTTCGGATGAGGGCAGTTTGCAAAGGGATACGGAATTGGCCATTCAACACCAGCTCTACACCGCTTACGCCGTCTTTGGCCAAGGCCCAGCCGACTACCTTGATTTGTGTGCTGTTGGCTGGATCTTCTGCCAACTTGTCAAGGTATCCGATTGCGGCTGACGCTTGTGGTGCTGCTTGCGTGAACTTAAACCATTGTGGACGATGACTCTTGATGAATTTGTAACCAACGCCGCCCATGATAGAAACGACAGCCACTAACAACAAGGCAATTAACCAGCGGCGATTTCTGGAGAAAACAGTCATGTTTTTCAACCTATCAAGCTATTTTATAAATACGGATATCAAAGCACTGACACTCAGCAAAGAACGTCATGGATTTTTGGATACCCAGTAACCATTACCCCAAAACGTGGGGGAGGCGTCGCCACAAGTCATACCCAATTGATATAAACCCGCCGGAAGAGATCGTTTGTCCACTATGCCGCCAAAAAAGCCGTGCCTCGAGTGGTCATGATAAATATTCAACCAACCCCAGTCAGGCGGTTGTATTTCAAAATACAGAGTTTGCGCATCGTTTTTCAGTACAAGCCGTAGTGGCTCAAGAGTACATTTCTTATCAGAACCTCCATAAATAAGCGCTGCCTTTTCGCCATCAATAAATTGGTACATCAGGTGATCGTACCCTACATTTTGTTGTTTCAGGGTGGAAGATGGAACTCCTTTGGAGGGCGGCACAGGAATTGCCACAAATTCTGAAAAAGATGGGGGTCGGTACATCCCGTAGCGCTCGGCGGTATCAATTACATGATTTGAAAAAGCCGTGCCGGGAAATCCGGATAACACCTGCACCTTCCCTTCAATGCCGCGATAAGCCATCCTCAACTTCGGCAGAAATCCTAAATCAATAATCGCCGCATTGTAGTGGATCAGGTAGGAAACAAATACGGTACTCGAAAGAACAAGGCCAAAAAATCCGAAAAACCTCTTCCAGGCAAGCGATGACACATGAATAACTGACCCCAGGTAAATGACCACCAACATCAGACCGGAATATGGTTTATAGCGGCTTAATAGCGCTGCCTCAACACCAAAGCCAGCTCGCCCTAAGGACATCATTGCCATCGAAAGCAGGACAAAAAGACCGAGTCCCCACAAAACAGGATTGCGCTTTGGAAGGCCTTGCCATGTGAGCACCCCGAAGCCAGCCACAAGCAATGCACCGAGGAAGATTGCCCCGTTCTTTCCCCAGACTAATGCACCACACAGCGCCAAAAAAAAGCGGATCAATTCGCTTGGTGATGTAGTTACGGGAATCGAGGGATCGTTTGGAAAGCCTCGTGTATAAACCCATGCAACCGCAATAAATAGCAACGCCATTATGAATGCGTATGCAAAACGTCGCTGCGAAACGAGCACCGCCGCACAAGCCAGAAAAACGACCATGCCACTGGCCGTCGTGCAGGTTGCGAGCAGCGCGGCAAACAGGGCAACAAAAAAGGATAAGCCTGATCGCTGTGATGCATAAGCAATTGCAAAAAAAGCAAATGCCAGTACAGGCAGATTCTGCAGAACCCCTGTTGCCCAAAGCGAGGCTTCGAAATATGCGGGCGACAGTACCAGCAATGCTACCGGCAGAAAATAAGCAATGCGATTTTTTGAGATGGGCAAAACCGACCCTGCATATTTCCATAGCCCCCAGAGGACTGCTATCAAGGAACTGCTGCCGATGAGAGCCAGAGTGCGGAAATCAATATTTCCAACGATCTTGTAGAGCGCAACAATGGCGGAATTCAAGAATACCAACCGATGCTGACCGCCTGAGAAGTCAGTGAAAAACCCAAGTTTCTGGCTTAATGAAAGGTCAGGAGGAAGGCCGTGAAATATGATGAGCCGATTGAGGATCTGAACGTAGTCATCACCAAAAGGTACTGGAATTGCGTAATGCCAAACCCACAGGAGATGGTTGGCGATGATTGCTGCCAGCAATAAACCAAGCACAGCATTGAAAGCGGAGAAATCGCTGCCTGCTCTCTTGTTTTCGCCATGAATTACAGGTTGAATGTGAGGTTCATTCAACTTTAGCTTTCACGGGTGATATCACCCAAGGTAGTAATCATTTAATGATCTTCTTCACAAGATATATGGGCCGATTCTTGGTCTCGATGTAGATACGACCTATATATTCACCCAACACGCCGATACCAATTAACTGAAGTCCTCCGAAGAAAACAACAGTGGTCAATAACGTCACATAACCGGGAGTATCTATACCAAAAAAAAGGGCGCGCAGAATGACCCAGCACGCATAGAAGAAGCCAACCGCCGTGACCATCAAACCGGCATAGGTCCAAACACGCAGAGGTATTGTGCTAAAACTGGTGATACCTTCAAGGGCAAAATTCAACGACTTCCACTTGTTGAAAGATGTCCGTCCGTGAGCGCGCGGGGCGACGTCATATTCAACGAGCTCATATTCATAACCGACCCAGGCGAACAAGCCCTTCATGAAGCGTCGGGATTCCGGAAGTCGCTTCATGGCGTCACAAACCTGGCGGTCAATCAGCCTGAAATCACCCGTGTTAGAAGGGATTTCTATGTTGGAGATATTGTTATGAAGACGATAAAATATTCCCGCCAACAACCGATAGAGAACGCTTTCGGTTGATCTTGAGTTTCGTTTGGCTAGTACAACCGGGACTCCGCTACGCCACTTCCGTATGAATTCAGGTATCAGTTCGGGAGGGTGCTGAAGGTCTGTATCCATAATTATCACTGCATCTCCGGCAGCAAACTCAAGACCGGCCGTCAATGCAGCTTCTTTGCCGAAATTACGGGTAAAGTCAATGATGGTGATTGCGGGATAGCGTTTTTTTGCAGATTCCAGTGCCGAGAGCGTCCTATCCTGGCTGCCGTCGTTGATACAAATCAATTCAAATTGGCAGTCTGGGATGTTTGATATAACGTTATCAAGCCGCTCAAAAAAAAGTGAACTGCCTTCTGCCTCGTTGAAAAAGGGGAGGACTATGGAAATCGTCATTACAACGATGGGTTGCGTTGTCTGCATGATTTTTCCAAAAACTTTCGCAATACTTTCTATTGAGACGAATTGCGATAAAAAAACAAATAGAGACTGAACGACTTGGTTGGCAAGGGAAAGTGCTCCCTAGTTTACGTTATCAAAAAAATCTTAAACATACCTCAATCTCATCAACAGTATTAACATGCTCATGCCACATTAACTTTTCATAACCCAGTCCAGTACGCCGGGTGAATCCAGAGCCGGTTCTATACTTCCAAGCCATTTTTCATAGCCAGCCCCCTTCTCGCTGGGAACTCCTGCACAAAATCTTCCGTATTCCCGCAAGCAAAGTCCCGAGCGGGCAATTTCTGTCGGCAAATCCAGCAAATGTGAATCCATGATTCAAGCACTCTGGCAATATTATTTTCAAGTCCCCTGACAGTAAGGTTAGCCACGTATTCTATGTCATAGATAGATAAATATTCATCAGGTAATGGCTAACGGTATTTCAGGAATTGCCTAAAGATGGCCTCTTCACTTGCTTCGTCTGCACTGGTCATTTTGAAAACGTATAGGTGCGATGAAGCAAAAAAGATATTACGGGAACCGTGAGCGAAATCAGAAAAATGGTTAAGGCGAAATGCCAGCCGAAATGATCGCCAAGGTGACCAAAAGTTGCGTTAACGATCAACCCGAGTAACGAAACAAGCTGAAACCGAGCGTAATTTCGTGCTCCCGGCCTACTCTGGAAACTCCATCGGGCATTCATCAAGAATGAAAAAAATGAGGCCACAATGTAGGCTGTGACATTGGCATACATCTGATTGAATTCCGCGAGCCACATCAACAACCCTACGATAAGAAAGTGTACCGTTGTGTTACATACGCCAATCAGGGCATATCGCGTGACTTGCACACCCGGTTTTAGGGTCTTCATTTTTGGTGACAGGGGACTGCCTGATATTCCATTGGTTTTTTATCTTTCAGCAGGCGGGTTCATACTACCAAACTTTCATCTTGCTGAACACTGTAAGCCTTGTCCTGTCAGCGCTAAGTAGTAATGTCTCCTCTCCCAAGTAGGAATATCCCCCCGACAAAACCAAACACTCAAATACCACAAAGAACTGATGGGGTACGCTCTCTTTACCAGGTTTGGTATTCATTTGTCTGATCAATTGCGATTACTGCCCAAAAATTGGGCTTGCTGCTCACAATAAAATCAAGTTGTCTCGATGTATTAGCTCTGGCTCATCAACATAGCCCAAGAGGGATTCGATTTCGTTACTGGGGTGGCCAGCGATGCGACGCGTTTCTGTCGCATTGTAGTTGATCAGACCGCGCGCGATATCTTGTCCGTGCGTATCGAAAATGGCGACCACGGTGCCGCGCTCGAATTCCCCGCTCACTTTGGTGATACCGACCGGTAGCAGGCTCTTGCCTTCGTTACGCAGCGCATGCACTGCGCCAGCATCCAGCGTTACCTTGCCACTGATTTGCAGATGATCCGCCAGCCATTGCTTGCGCGCATTCAGAGGTAACGGTTGCGCTTCCAGCAAAGTGCCGATACTGTCGCCACGCATCAGGCGTGGTAACACATCTATTTCATGACCAGATGCGATCACAGTGTGCGCGCCACTCCGTGCAGCCCGTTTTGCGGCGAGCACCTTGGTAAGCATGCCGCCGCTCCCGATGTGGCTACCCGCCCCCCCCGCCATGGTTTCAAGCTTTTCATCGCCCGCTTGCGCCAGACTGATTAGCGTCGCACTTGGATCCTTGCGCGGGTCAGCAGTGTAAAGGCCGATCTGGTCAGTGAGGATAATGAGCGCATCCGCCTCAATCAGGTTAGCAACCAGTGCACCTAAAGTGTCGTTGTCGCCAAACTTGATTTCATCGGTAACCACCGTGTCATTTTCATTGATAACGGGAATAACGCCAAGAGTCAGCAGAGTGCGCAGTGTAGAGCGGGCGTTGAGGTAGCGTTCACGATCGGCAAGGTCGGCATGGGTGAGCAATATTTGTGCTGTATGCAGGCCGTGCGCGCTAAAACAGCTTTCATACACCTGTATCAAGCCCATCTGACCGACTGCGGCAGCGGCCTGCAATTCATGCACGGCGCTGGGGCGTTGTTTCCAGCCTAATCGCTGCATGCCTTCTGCAATCGCACCAGAGGAGACCAATACGACTTTGTGCCCATTCTCACGTAGCGTAGCAATTTGCTGCGCCCAGTTCTGGATTGCAGGGATATCCAGTCCCTCACCCTGATTGGTGACCAGGCTGCTGCCAACTTTGACGACGATGCGTTTGCACTGGGTCAGAATGGTTTTCATGATGCATTAAAGTATTAGATTATCGGTTTTTTGGGCATTGTCGACGTTGGCCAAAGCTTCCTGTTTAGCAACCTGCTCCACATGCTCCATGATGGCGTAGCTCAACTCTTTACAGCCGTCGCCATTAATCGCGGAGATGGTGAAATAACGTGTGTAGTCGCCGAACCCTTGCAGAAAAGCAGCGATCTTTTCATCTTTATCTTGTAGCAGGTCAAGCTTGTTTAGTACTAGCCAACGCGGCTTGTTGTACAGCACTTCATCATATTTTTTCAGTTCATTCAGAATTGAATGGGCTTCATGCACCGGATCGGCTCCCTCGTACACCGGGGCAATGTCGACCAAGTGCAATAGCAAACGGGTACGCATCAAATGGCGTAAAAACTGATGTCCCAGTCCTGCACCTTCGGCAGCGCCTTCAATCAGGCCAGGAATATCGGCGATAACGAAGCTCTTTTCGGCCGATACTCGTACCACACCCAAGTTCGGATGTAGCGTGGTGAAGGGATAATCGGCTACCTTGGGGCGGGCAGCGGAAACCGCGCGAATGAAGGTGGATTTGCCTGCATTGGGCATACCCAGCAAACCCACGTCGGCGAGTACTTTTAACTCTAATTGCAGTTCGCGCCGTTCACCTTCAACGCCTGGGGTACATTGACGCGGAGCACGGTTGGTGCTGGATTTAAAGTGCAGATTACCTAAGCCCCCTTTGCCACCTTGGGCGAGCAACATTTTTTGCCCATCGTGATCCAGGTCAGCAATCAATTCACCGGTATTAATATCAGTAATGACAGTACCAACTGGCATGCGCAGTACAATATCTTCCGCACCTTTACCATAGCAATCTGCACCCCGTCCGGCTTCACCATTACGCGCGCGGTGATGGCGCGCAAAACGGTAATCCACCAGGGTGTTGATGTTGCGGTCTGCGAGCGCATACACGCTGCCGCCCCAACCGCCATCTCCGCCATCGGGGCCGCCCTTGTCGATATATTTTTCTCGCCGAAAGCTGGCCGCACCATTGCCGCCATCGCCTGCGATGACTTCAATTTTTGATTCGTCGATGAATTTCATGATGTCGGTTACCCTGCAAATAAAAAAGCCCTACCTCGCGATAGGGCTCATTGTACTTGGCTAGGAGTACTTAGGCTGCAACCACGAAGATAGTCTTACGTCTTTGTGCACCTTTGACAGCGAACACTACCTTGCCGGCAATCTTTGCAAACAAGGTGTGATCCTTGCCCATGCCAACATTGTCACCAGCGTGGAATCGCGTACCGCGCTGACGTACGATAATGCTACCGGCGTTAATTAATTCGCCGCCATAAATTTTAACGCCGAGGCGTTTTGAGTGTGAATCGCGACCGTTACTGGTACTACCGCCACCTTTTTTTGATGCCATGTTTCTTCTCCTTCAATTACGCCGAAATGCCGTCAATGCGGATTTCAGTGAAGTTTTGACGATGACCTTGATGTTTTTGGTAATGCTTGCGTCGACGCATCTTGAAGATTCTGATCTTCTCGCCACGACCATTCGATACTATGGTTGCCGTGACAGTCGCGCCAGCCAATAGAGGTTGGCCAACAGATACTGTATCGCCATTACCAACCATGAGTACCTTGTCCAGCACGATAGCACTGCCGACCTCACCTGCGACGGTTTCAATTTTCAGGGTTTCGCCTGCGACAACACGATATTGCTTACCACCAGTCTTGATTACTGCGTACATAACAACCTCGCTTGAATGCGGTTTTACAGAGTCGCGCATTATACACAAACGGCACTAACCGTCAAAATGGTTTTTTGTGAAAGCGTTATCAGCTGCTAATTCTGTGTCCTGTATTCCATACAGCAGCTGATTAATTCACATCCAGGTCGGCGAACAATTGGGTGGACAAATAACGTTCGCCATAGGATGGGATCATCACCACGATCATTTTGCCAACATTTAACGGGCGCTTGGCAACTTCAAGGGCAGCCCAAACCGCCGCGCCGGAGGAAATCCCCACCAGCAGGCCTTCTTCCTTTGCCAGGCGCCGTGCCATATTAATGGCATCAGCATCTTTGACACGTATTGCTTCGTGGAATATATTTTTATTGAGTACTTCAGGTATAAAACCCGGCCCTATACCCTGAATTGCGTGCGGACCGCGCTGGCCACCGGAAAGTACGGGCGAGGCATCGGGCTCCACGGCAATTATTTGCACGCCAGAAAAAATTTCTCTCAATACTTCACCCACACCCGTGATAGTGCCCCCAGTTCCCACACCCGCAACAAAGATATCAATCATGTCGTCAGTGTCGCGCATGATTTCTGCGGCGGTGGTAGTACGATGGATGGCAGGATTAGCGCGATTGGAGAATTGCTGCATTACGAGGTAGCGCGAATCAGCCAAAGCCATTTCTTTTGCCCTCTTCATTGCCCCGGGCATACCATCCGAGCTTGGAGTTAGAATAACTTCTGCGCCATAAGCTTTCATCAAAATGCAACGTTCACGGCTCATGTGTTCGGGCATTACAAAAGCGCACTTATAACCGCGAGCTGCGCAAACCATAGCGAGACCGATGCCGGTGTTGCCCGATGTTGGTTCCAAAATAATTGTATCTGGTTTAATTTTGCCTGCTTTTTCAGCATCATCAATCATTGCCACAGCAATACGATCTTTGACACTGAGCGCAGGACTGAAGAATTCCAACTTGGCGAGGATGGTGGCATCTATGCCTTCGCTCACGCGGTTTAATTGCACTAATGGTGTGTTACCTATCAGTTCCGAAACATTTTTTGCAATCTTCATCTACTTCCTCTCTATCTATTCATATTGCAGCATTCAGGGCCAGATTAGTCGTGTACTACGTCGGCCAAATAATACCTTATGAGAGGTTTTTCAGTCCAAGCATTTTCGGGTCTGAGGGTATGGCACTCGGTTAAGCAATCGTTGAACATAAATAAAATATAGCCAACCTTTGTCAGTTGAATGTATTTGATGCATCGCTTGACTTAGCCCGTATCAACGTTTTGATCGCCGCAAATGAAAAATAAAATATCTACTCCCCTTTATTTACTTAAGGGGTTTTTTGCGTACTTCTTTTTTTAAGTTTCCAGATTTATCTTTGGGTGGGTCGTTTCGTTCCGCAAGTTGTTCTTTGAGGTCGTCCAGTTCCTTTTGTAGTTTGACGACGATCGCTTTGCGTTGCGCGACGCGCTCATTCCAGCGGCTTACGACTGCATCACGCTCCTTGATAGCGATTTCGACCTCCGCTTGAGCGCGAGCAACCAATTCCTCCTTTTCCTTAAGTGTGACTTTAATGGCCGGCACCTTGCCCGTGCGCTGCGCTACCATACTTTGTGTAAGCCGGGCGGTGAGATCATTTTGCAGTTTGAGCGCTTGCTCCAATGTTTTGATGTCCATGTTGTACACCCCTTAAATTTTGACGTTGAAATTGATGATCGGCAACGGAGTGACGGTGCCGGTATTGATATAATCCCCGGTGGTGATGTTGCCCATGAGTATGATTTTGGGACGATTGGTCAGCGACATGGCATTGACGTTGGCCGCAGCCTTGATGTGATTGCCCATAGCGATCAGATGCCCTCCCCACAAAAGCACACTCGCGCCTCGCGGGTTGGCCTCAGCACTGAGATGGTCGCAGATATTGTTGTTGAAAGTCACCTTCTCGAAACGGAAATCGATGTTGTCATTTATTACAATACGCATAAACTCCACCAGATGAGTGCGACCCGGTCCACTGAAGTGATTATCACTCACCTGCGCACTGCCGAACATGTAGGCAAACTCGCCCGCGCCGCCAATAAAACGTACTGCCAGCGGCCCGATCAGCAGCAATGCACGATGTTCGTTCACTGGTTCGAGCATGGCGGGCTGGGTATAACCGACACGGTTGCCGCTGATCTGGCAAGCAGGCATCCAGCCGCCGATGCCGATAGCATTGATAGTAGTGACCTGGCTGCCATCGGCGGAGATGCCAGTGTCGATCACCTCGCAATCTTCAATGCGCAGATGGGCACCAGACGGCGTCAACACTTCTTCAGCGTACACGCCTATGCCTATCGAGAAATTAGGGGCGTAGCCGCAGTTGAGCACCCGGTTTTTGAGTAACGCAGTGGTGCCACGCACGAACATCACCATGCCTAAAAGCAGACAGGATTGCAGGAAATTACCACTGATCTCCAGGTTGATTTCCTGAGTGGCGGTGATACCGGCACCTGCCTGATCGATGCGATTACCCACTATACGATTGCGTTCGCCCTCACTGAGATGCACGGCAAAAAACACTTCGCGCAGATCGTTGTTGTCGATGCGGCTGACACTACAATCATCCACCCGCACGCCGTACCATCCGGCGCCAGCGCCATCAATATGATTACCGACCACGACCGGGCAAGCGACGCGTGAGACGATAATGCCCGATTGCACACCTAGCAATTGATTGTCGCTCACCACGACGTGATCGGCACTAAAACCATTTTTCGCATCGGCGAGGCAATAGATGCCAACGGGCACCGCCGGTTGACTCACTTTAACGCTCGCCTCCAAAAGGTTGACGGCGATAATTGCGTGGTCACCACTGACACGAATACCGCCCCATGCGGCGGAGAGCAGGTCAATCTGATTACCGCGCACCTCGCAACGAGAAGCTTCGATATCGATTGCATAGAAACGAGAATCCAGGTAGCTGCGCATTTGTGCGACATCAGATGGAACGTTATCTTGCGTGATACCGGCGCTACGGCTGATGCGATTACCAGATATGAGCGAACCTGCGGCGTTATGGAGCAGGGAGATGCCGACCCAGAAATGGCGGATGCGGTTGTTCTCGATGCAGCACGCTTGGGTGTGATCGGTGTCGATCCGGATGCCGTATTGGCCGTTGGAGCCATCGACCTGACCGAGGAATCTACCGGTGATGCCTGCAATAGCGTTGTCGATAATGTGCAGACTGCCCTGATAATCCTGGCTCAGGATGCCGACCAGGAAATTGTCCAGACGATTGGCGATCAGATCAACATCGATCACGTTGCTCAAATTAATGCCGACATAGAGCGGCGGTGCTTGCAGCGGCGAAACCAAAACGGCAAGCGCACAGTGCTCCACCCGCACCCGCGTGCAACTGTCCAGGTACAGCAATGCGCCAATATCGGCAGCAGCGGCTGTGGCCTCAAAGCGTATGCCCTCGACGATAATATCGCTAACTGGTGAACTGACGTCGCCGATCTGCAAGGTTCTGGCTAACCCTGCCGCACGCACGATAGTACCAGGACTCTCGCCGCGCAGGATGATGTGTGACGAGCGTATCTGAATAGTAGTGCTGATATTGTGCACGCCCGTTTTCAGGCACACACAACCCCCTTCGTCCGGTAGCGAATCGATCGCGGTTTGGATATTTTCACCGGGTGCGACGTTGACAGTGCAGCACCCGCCGCATTCGGGCGGCCATTTCACACGGCAGTCGGTTTCGTCGTCGGGAAAGGTAACGATAGCCAGCCGCGCGTAATGGCGATAAATGCCGCGCGGCGGCGCCTGGGTGTAGGTTTCCACCGAAGTATCGTTGGTACGTGCCGCAGATACCCAATAGTCCCCGCAGTGGAATCCACCGCCGGATGGATCGAGACTGAATTGAATTTGAATTCCGTTTTCCAACACCACCCAAACGCCCGCCGCCGGTACCGGGATCAAGCCGGTGCTGCCGGCCGCATCGAGATTGACGATGACATTGTTGTTGGCGTCGCGCACTGTGCCCTTCTGGTCCCAGCGCCGCACACGGGTATGGCGGGAATCCAGGGTGTCGAGGCCGCCGCCGGGAATGAGATTTGCTGGCAACGCGGGGGAGAAGCTGATGGTTTGCTTGGCATCGTCAACACTAATTTTGCGCATTACGCCGCGGCGCAACGCGGGATCGCCGTTTTCACCACTGAGTTCGCGCCGGTCGTCAAGTATCTCTACCCAGTCACCGGTATTGAAACGCAGCACCGCGTCGCGACCCAAGCTGGCCAATTTGAGTTCGGTGCTGGTCGCGGTCTGAGAGACAATTTCCACTACATTACTCGCCACGCTGGCATTGTCGCGTGACCATTTGAACGTCGCCGCGCCCACGGCGCCACCATCGTGAATCTCGACGCGATAGAGCTGATTCTCCAGTCCGCGATACCCACCACCGGGCGGCAGTTCGCATGGATCAAGATCGGGTGGAACGCCCTCCGCCTTGATGGACATGCGCCCGCCGGAGGGAAGGGAAAGTGCTTGCCAGCCCGCTACCGTAGTGTCAGGTGTGGTGCAGTTGGCGCCGTTGACATTGGCCAGCAAGCGGACCTGCCAAACAGTTTGCAGACGCGTGGTGGTGTCCACGCCCACGGCGCTTTCCACCAGATTAGCTTGCTGAATATACGTGACTTCGCGCTGCCAGACTTCGAGATAAGCGAGATGCGGTCCGCCGCCGGGCAAGGCTGGCGGCGCAGGAAAATACGGCTGCAAGTTGTACGCCAGCGCCGTTTTTCCTCTTAATTCGGCGAGCACCGCATCAAACTCCACCGCGCCGCCGCCATGGTTCTCCGCCAGCAGCCCATCCACATACATGCGACCGCGGCCGATGCTGATGTTTCCACCGGCGGCCTCGATCTTGAAGGCGTCCGGCGTCTGCGGCGAGACCACCGCCACGCCCGTGATTCCCGGCGTAACATGCACGCCGAGCGTATCCACACTCTCGGCGCGCAAACGTCTGTCCAGCACCGCCACCCACTCATTCCAATCCGAGTCCAGTTGCACACGCCCTTGCTGCATCAAAACGCCGGACAAGTCGATGCGGGGATCGAATCGAACTCGGCTGTAATCTCCACTCATGACTTTCTCCTTATTGTGGCGGCAATGCCGCCCTTAGCTTCCGTAGATCAATCCCGCTTCCAGGCCAAAGCGCAGATACTCTTCCAGCCGCACGCGCAGATTGGTTTCGCGTTGCGGCTGATATAAACCATGTAGCACACCCATTTCGCTCTCATCATGGGCTCCGCGACGTATCTTGTCTGAGGTGCTCTGTAGCAACTGACAATAGCCGGGATCACCATAATGCAACGAAGTGAATTGCGGCCATATCTGCTGATCGCTATCGTCAGGTTGACAGTGATAACGGGACGGTGTGCGCGAGCCGGGCGGCACATAGGAAAAACGCACACAACCTTGCTGACGGCGCTCAGCCCAAAGCGGTGCTTTCCACGGATCACTGCCACTGGTTAGCGCGGCGACGAAAAGGCAATCACTGGCCAGCGTCAATTGCCGGGTGTGAGCCTTGCCGATCACGGTGCAGCTTTCCAGCGTGAGCGCACCGCCTTCTGCAAGTGCGTCAGCGCCAGGGCCACGGTAGGCGATGAGATTTTGCGCAGTTGCATCCACGATGCATTCGCGTAACGAGATTTCAGCGTCGGCGGCGATATGCAGCGGTGCGGTAATGCAGCGCTCCAACTCTATCTTGGCGAAGGCATGGCTTACCACCAAGCCGGGATCGTCTGCTTGTGGCGGTGACCCATCACCTTTGGTGCGCGGGCCGGGTACTAAAGTACAATCGCGCAGCACGAGATAACGCGGTTGAGTGTCGGGGAAAGCGGCCATCATGAGTGTGCCGCCACTGATTACCCAACCGTCGAGGATCAAGGTTGCTTCGGTGCCGAGCGTGAGCGTGATGTCGCCGCTCGCCGCCAGCAGTGGACGCGCGCCATTGACCGCGCGCAGCACGACGGTCTTACCGGCATTCACAGTAATAGAGGGCATCTCCACATAACGGCGGCTGTCGAGCACTTCCACCGTGCCACCATTCTGCACCGCGTTGAGCGCTGGTTGCAGTGCCGCGCCACCTTGCACAATTTGCACCGGCATAACAGGAACGGCAGGTTCGCCACGTTCATATTCGCCGCCGCCGGTGGCGATGGTAAAACCATAATGAAAGCTCACCAGCGGTGCAGCGGTCGGCGCGTCAGCGAAGGCGATGCGGCCCAATACTGGGTCGATGGCCACCAGCCCGGAACCGGCAATCGGCTGGTGCGCCCAGGCGATGACATTGCCGCCAGCGTCCTTGATATCGCTGAGATCGCAGATGCAAATGTTATTGCGCGTAATCAATTGCGGTGGATTGCCGTCCAATTCCAGCCATAAACTCTTGCCAGGACCGTAATAGTCGTCAAGATGAGCCTTGAGCCAACGGCACGCGAGCGGCATAGGCACGTTACGTGGTTCGGCCAGATGGCTGATTTCTTCTTCCGTCTCCGGCGTGTTGTAAAGCGCCATGTCGGTACCCAGCGGATTGAAGCGGAAGCGCAGTCCGCCGCCGATATCTGGATCGGCCACGCCCTGCGATCGGGTTAGTGGAAACGCACGTACCCGCCACAAATAGAGACCGATGTTGGGAATATTGTGGCGCGCGGCACCGGTGCTAATACGTCGCACGTCCACGGTGTGAGCGATGGTGTCGAAGGCGGTGTCGCGCCAGTGCAGTTTTTCCCAGTTGCGCAAATTCGGTGCGTAGTGCGCATGAGTACGCAGATGATTCATATTCTGTGTCCAGCCCAGCAGTTGGAAGAATTCCACCGCCCGTGCCGGCCAGCCGGTAACATCGCGCGCCAGTTGCTCGAGCATGGATGCCGTGCCCTTGCGGCGGCGATAGCGGATGGTGTTGGCCACGTCGGCGCGCGGCGAGGCCACATTGGGCACTACACCGTGCAGGGTGCGATAGCCGATGAGATCACCGATATAGGGCGCCACCCACGGCGCGCAGGTTTCGATGAATTGGTCGTCGTAGAGTTGTTCGAGGTTTTCCTCCATGGTTGCCACCTGCTCGGCAATGACGGCAAGCAACTCGCGCAGCGGATAGCCTTGCTCCGCATCGCGGATGCGGTGGATTGCGGGCAGCAGTTCGTAGAGACGGTCGGCGGTCGTGTTCACGGCATCTCCTCCAGATAATCGAATGGACCGGTATCTAAAAGCAATAATTCGGCAGCAGTGCCATTACCCTGCGCATCAACCATCGCGGCGGCCGGTGTCAGTCGCTGTTCCAGCGTGATAGTGGTACCGCGATAAAAACGATCCAGATCCACGCCCAACACGCCCTCCACTTCCTGCGCAATAGCGATAATTTCTGAGCGAGAGACAATCTGGCCGAAGTCGCGTGCGTCGAAGGAAAAGGCGGCGCGCAGAGCAGTCTCGACGTCGGCCAATACCTTTTTGCCCTCGTGATCCGGGTCGCATTTGATGCGCAGTGCCAGATGAAAGGTCGCCTCGTTGTACGCCTTCGTTTCGCAGTGCACCAGCGGGTCACCGTTTTGCTTGAGAGTATTAAGCAGTTTGGCGAGAGTCAAATCCGGCGGTTGAACGCCATTATCGCCAGCGACGGTAATGAATACAGTGCGCCCGGCACGGGTGTTGAGCACGGTGGCTTGTGCCTTGGCGATGCCAGTGAATGCGAGCGCATAATCTTCATAATCCTGTACCGAGACCACGCGCCCGAGTGTGCGCACGCCTAGCGGCATATTGCGCCGAGCATGAGCTGCACTGTCCGCATTCACGCCACCCGCAGCAGGCAACGGATTGCTCACCGCTTTTAAGCCCAATGGACGTGAGAGCAGTTGCGAGAGCTGTCCAGCTTGCAGATTGCCCGCTGTGCCGATGCCCTTGCGATAAATAGCGCGTAAATTATCCTGGCCAGTCGGCAGGCGCGCGCCGTGGCGGCCGTCGCCGAACTGGATAGTCCCCGCACCATCCTCTTCCACACGCAGCACGTAAGAGCGATCATTGGCACCGGCCTGGTAGAGAGTGGGCGTCTCGTGCCAGCGGATATCGTTGACTCGCACCTCCAATGCCGCCTCGGCGCCAGTCTCGTTCTCGGCCCCAACGAAGGTGAGCGGTGTGTGTTTGAGGGTGTAGCGTTGATGGGAAAGTCGCGCCGCACCGCTGCCCAGAGTCTGATGCACGGTCTCGCCGTGAGTGGCGAGCGCAACGTTGGCATAAAGTTTAACACTGCCGCGCTGGTATTGATGTTGCAGCGGAGTAGTAAAAAATAGTTTGCTGGTATTGCCGTCCGCTTCAGTTCTCAGCAACGTCAACACTTCACTCACGTCATCACCGGCGGTAGTAATGCCGCTGAGTATCAGCATACGGTCGGGCGGAAGTTCTTCCACTTTGCGATCCAGGCGTAGCGAATCTCCCGCTACATCTGCGGTGATGGGCGTTTCCGCCAGCGTCAGTTTTTCACTGTGAGCGAAAACTGCCGTCTCGCGCAGCCGTTCATTGAAAAGCTCGCGCAGATTCTCACCTTTTACCTTCAGCCGTGTGGTTTTGCCGGTCAGCGTAAAACTTGCGCGTGCATCCTCGCCTGCGGTGTCAACTTGGTACAGCTCCTGATATTCGGGGATGGATAACACCAGCCAGCCGTCGTGCACAATCTGCGGATAGAGCGCGTCAAGATGCAGCGTATGAACGTTGCGCGGATAGAGTCGCCCTTGCGGGATGATCTGCTTGGCCAGGCCCGGCGGCGTCCACGAGAGCTTGATAGTTGCCGCGCCACCGTCCTCGTAATACTCCAGTTTGATGTCATATTTTTTACCGGCGGTAAGCGTAATACTGCCGCTGTTTTCAGTGGCGCCATGATTGGTCCAGTTGTTGATAATCAAATGATTGTCGACCCACAGGCGCACGCCGTCGTCGGAGAGGGTGTGAAAGCTGTAACTGCCGGTTGAGGGCGCATGCACCCAACCTGTCCAGCGCACCGAGAACGTGTCGGCGCCTATCAACGCATTGGGCGAACCGCTGCCCCAATCGAAGTTCACCGTAGTATCGGTGCGCGTGAGCTTGCGATTCGAAAGATCTTTGTTATCGAAATATTCACCGTAAAGACCCGTACCGGTAGCGGAGGCTGTCGGTGGGTCGGAAATATCAGCGATGGTGAAACCTGGCCATTCGGTGGTGGTGATGGTCGAGCCAGTCGGCAGCCCCAGATAGCCGCATTTAATATCGTTGGACATTACCCGCCAGTCAGGGGCGTTATAACCGAACAGTGAGGCGCGCTGGCGCAGCGCGTATACCTTGGGCTCAGCCGCTGGCGCGACGTAGGGCGAGGCGCTACCCAGGCCGTGATTCAGCGTGACGATGGTATGGTCTGCGGTGCTGTCGAGCACCACGCTTTGGACACGACGAAAATCCCAGTTCTCGTTGCCGGTATTGTTTTCACGTTCCGCGCCGACGAATAGCAGCGCGTCACCGGCCTTAAGCTGCGTCGTGGTGCCCTGCAGATAAACGATCTTGGTGCCGAACACCGGCAATTTCATTTCGTGCATTTTCGGCAGCAGCACGTTCCATGCCGGTCGCGCTTCAATACTCTCGACGGTCTCGAAGGTCTGCGGTTTTTCGTTGGGGCCGGGTATGCTCTGCACCTTGATGCCGATGTCCAGCGTCACTTTGTCCGGTACGCCGGTAGCCTGCTTGGGGTCGCTGCTCACGGGTTGTGGCGGCGGTTCTTGCAGTGTGAAAGCGAGGTAGGTCTCCGCGGCAACGCCAGGTTTGAGACGATAGCCAATCAGCCGCGCCAATTCGCTCAACGACAGACGTTCGCTTGACGTACGCAAATAGGATTCATTGGCGAGACGTTCCTGATAGAAGCTCAACACGTCGGCCATACACGCATAGGCATCCAGCAGCGCAATGGAAAAATCATCGCTATCGCGGGTGCGCAATTTTGCCAGCGCGGGATATTCCTGCGACGACAGCCGCGCCTGCATGCTAGCCAGCACCTCGCTGTGCGTGCCGATGCGATAGGCGATGGCCGCAAGCCCCGGGCGATTGTAGAGCAGCGCCGGTGCCTGGATGCCCACGCCCGCGCAACAACCGCACGCGTCTTGCGATGATTGTTCTTCGCCGCTCATTTGCCGCCTCCTATCGAGAGCTTCAACACACCCCGTTCAGGGAAGTTGGGATCGTTGTCCAGTCGCGCGATTTCCAGTCGCCCAATCGTTAGCACGCCGTCATCCATGGGTTTGGAATCCGGTGGCGCACGCAGACGCTGAAAAGCGTTAATCACCACCGAGGCCACGCCTTGTATCGCCTGTGCTGCTTCATAAAGCGCGCTGAGATAGACCGCCTGGCCAAAGCTGAAATTATCGGGATGAAACAAGGCAGGCGTGCCATCAACCAACCAGCCACGGCTGAATACGCGCATCAGCGCGACGCGTACATCGGCGCGGAAATAATCTGGCTTGACGCATACCGTCATTTCCAGCAGCAGAGGCACATAGCTTGGGCCATTCACCTCCAGGTCATAGCCCGCCATGCGATAGCGCTCGACGTGGTCGCGGATGGTTTGCTCATAGACCGCATCCACCTCGCCGCCACCCTTTCGATCAACGGTGAGAAACACCGTGTACCAGCTGCCGGTCCAGCGGAAGGTGGCGGCGGCACGCTGTACGCTGGGATGACGTTCGGTAACTTCGGCATAATCCGCCGGGGTGACCGCGCGTTCCTGCGTGCGAAATGCTTCTGGCGCATCGCGCCTGATGTCCTCGGCCTTCTCAGGATCGCTGCCGCCTTGGGCCGATAGTGGATTCGACGCGCGCAACAGCCGTGCATCGTTGCTGACGATGTGTGCGATAGACTCCAGACCAATGTTGCCTGCCACGCCGTTGCCGATGCGATAGCTCGCGCTAAATGTGGTGCTGACGTCGGGGCGCTTGCCATGATAATCATCTCCGAAACGCAGCAAGGCGCTACCGTCGTGTTCGCTCTCCACCACAAATTCGCTCGCCTCGGCATCGCTGGCGAGGAGATCGGGGCACGGCAACCACGTGTCTGGCGTGCCCTGAAAATGGCTGGCGAGAGAAATGGCGGGACGCGCACGCTGCGGCGCGGCGGCGGTGATCAATGCGGCGGCATCGGCCAGCGGTGACACCTGCACTTGGCCGCTGTCCAGCCGCAAGCGATAGGCGCTCACGCCGTCAGACACCGACCATATGCCATCGCCGCCTTGCACTACCACCGGCCCCGCCTGCAACAGCACGCCCTGCGCCTGCAAGGCGTCGTGCAGTGCCGGTGTAAAACTGCGGGTCTGCAATGCGGTGACGATGGCCGCTGTCGCGGTGAAGCCGAACAACGGCGAAGCGATGAGCGGCAAAGCATGCGTGAGCGGACGTTCCGCAAGTCGCGGCCGGAAACGAGGGGGCACGGCCTGTAAGGGCGGACGCTTGCAACTCAATACGTCGCTCTTGGATGTAAGGGTGAGTTGTGAGGCAGACACAGCACCCAAATCTTCGCCCGTCAGGGTGCGGCCATGGTCGGCCAGCACGATGTTGCCGTAGGCCGCGCTCACCTCACCGAGATAAGTCGCGCCGTGATCCAGGTCAGTGATGGTTGACAGGCATAATGGAAACGGCAGTGCATCCTGTTCTGTCCAGCGGATCTCGGTGACATCCAGCGGATTATTGTTAGGTACTGGCAGGAACAAACCTCCGCAGGGGTCGCTATCCAAACGCACGTCGGTGAGACGCACTGCCCAGCGATGCGCACGGTCTGCATCTGCGGCAAATCCTGTGCGCGGGCCGAATTCTTCCGCGAACACCAACACGTCGCCCGCCTTGAGATTAGGATAATGTCCACTGAGCGTCGCGCGCACCGCACCCTTGGGCAAACAGCATTCGCGCTCGCCCCAGGAATAGAAACTGATGCGTTCGTGATCCTGATAAAGCAAAGTGTCTTCCACCGTCTCGAATACCAGCGCACCGTTGGCCAAGGCATCGCGCAATTGGTCGCTGGACGGGGCAATGCGCTCGAGCGTGTTGGGCACACGCGTGAGCAACGGTGTGCCGCGTGGAATGTTTACACCGTCGTCGTTGACGAATAGTTGCACCCACACGCGGGCATTGCAGCCCTCGTGCACCCTGTAATCCACCAGCCGCGCATGACGGCGTAGCGAGATGCGCTTGCGCGCAGTAGCAAGATAAGCTTCGGTGGCAACAGCATCTTGCTGATAGGAAAGCTGATCGCCCACATAGGCCAACATTTCCACCAAGGTTACGCCGATATCGGCGGCGTTGCGGCTACTCCAGTCCGGCATGAGCACGCTCATGCGATCCAGCATCAGGCGGCGGAAGCTGGCGTAATCCTTAGCAAGATAATCGAGGCGCGGATTCGTCGCCGGCGACGTAGGACAGGGAGTAATGCTGGCGCAATCGAAATCCGATTCACACTGCACCTTGAACGAGAACTGAATCTCGCTCAAGCGCGGATCAAAACCAGCCGGCGGCGTATCGTTGCCGGGGCCGCTCAGCAGGCGTAGCGTGTACTGCGAAAAATCGCCGTAAATCTTGGTGCGGATCACCATGAATTTATTGAGCGGCACGAAACCATCAACGAGGCTGGGCGGTTCACTGGCGGGTAGCGCATTGGCGATTGCAACCCACTCGATGTCAACGCTCTTGATGCGTTCGCCGCCTTCGATTCGGAAGTTATCCTTGCCGAGCGTGGCGGGCACTGCCCGCAGGAATTTCACGAACAGCGTGAGCTGGCGCGTGGAATCGCCGGAAATACCGCTGTCATGCACCTCCAGATATTCCAGGCCATTGAGGGTGCCGTTTAACTTCACTATTTCGCGACGGCGCTGGTCGCAGCAGTAATATTTCATGAGCCGCCTCCCGGTGCGCTGATCTGCGCCACGCCGCGAGTTTGTGTGCGGCGTTCTACATATTGCACAGTAATGAGCAAGGCGCCGTCCTGCGCCTGCACGTCGACGGTATCCACGGTGATGACATCGCTCAGCCATTGCTGCAAAGCGCCTTGAATCAGGAACTGCGTGGTCGCCGCCACTTCAGGGCTGGCGGCGGCGAACACCAATTGCATCACGCCACTGCCAAAAGTAGGACGCATCACGCGTTCGCCCGGCGCAGTGAGTAAAACCTGCTCGATGAGGTCGCGAATGTAGCCGGACTCATCCGTCTGCGCGGTGCGGCCACGGCCGTCAAATTGGAAGGGATAGTCAATCTGGCTCATAAGTACCTCATGTCGCGAGCACCCTGGGTTGTACCACCAACGGCAACAAGCCGGTGCCGGTAGGCACGCATACCGCCTGCCCGGTTTGTATCAGCACTGGCACACCGCCAGCCAGCACCCGTACTGCACCCACCACCCACTGCGCGGTGACACAGGGTGGATTCGGTGTACCAGTAAGAGCGCAGCCGGTAATCGCATAGGGCGAGGTCAGCGTGGTTGCCGGTTGACCGCTCAGCAGCACGCGTGGAAATGGCGTGAGCGGGGTCGCCGGCCCTGCATGCATGCAGGTTATCGTGGCGCCAAGATGAAGGATGGGTGCGGGCATAGTAGCGTTCTCCTTATATCACCGTGAGTGCCCCGAGATTGATGTCCACCGTCGGACCAGTGAGATTGATCACTGCGCCCTTGCCGTTAGAAATCATGATGCCGATATCGGTCACCGAGATCATGGCACCGGTCGTGGTTTGCAACTGAATACCTCCAGTGGGACCGGGTACATCACTAATAACCAGGCCATTCTTCAACGGAGTCTGCAACGTGATGCCAGGCACTGCGGGCGGCACCATACGTGACAGCACCGGCAGCTCTGCGGCACTGCCCCAGAAGCAGCCAACCCAAATCGGGTGATCCGGATTACCCTGTTCAAACTCTACCCATACACCGCTACCGATCATAGGCAACGCAAACATGCCCATATTTATCCCGGCCAGCGGCACGCAGGGCATCGCCCAGGTTGTGGGAATAAGGCCCGCCACATCAGGCACCTGTACCTGCAACCGTCCCATCTGCATCGGGTCTATATTGTTGAGTACCATGCCGCGGTACTTGCCATAAAAATTGCCACTGTCGCTCATACGGGAACCCTCGGTGTAATTGAAACCAGACCGTTGCGCGTCAAGTTGAAACTTTGCTTGAACTCGCCGCGCTTGAGTGTGCTGGTGACACTTTTTACGAAATAGAGGCCATCATAGGCGATGCCTGCGCCACGCACGCCGACCAGTTGTCTGGCTTTCAATGGTCGACCGTAGCGCAGCACATTAATGCTGCCAGTGGCGCTGACTGAGTCCTGCGACTTCTTCGCTTCATTGAGTCCTCTTAAAATCGCCTGCATCGGGTTCATCTTTGCCGTGTCCTTCAGTATCTTGAGGTTGCTGAGCGTTGTAGAAAGCACTCCCAGCGGTGGCTGCAACGGATTGATGTTGGGAATCGGGATCGGAATCGGGAAGCGCGTAAGCTGGTTCTGGATGAACACGACCGGCAGCACACCCTTTGTCGGATCGAACGAAAAATTCATATTCTCAACGTTGGTTAACCCGTCCATGTCCACGTTTAGCGCCGGTTGCGGCACGCCCACTTTGATCTCGGGCCCAAAATAAGCGATGTTGGTACCCGCCGCCGGCCCAGGCTCGATATAAAAAATGTAGCCGGCCTCTTCAGCGAGCTGCTGAATATATTGAAGGTCAGTGCCCTTATGGGCGGGAATCTTGTCCACCGGGATGGGAACATCGGGAAACAACACCGGAATAATCAGCGGAATCAAGCCGAAGGCCGCATACTTGGCGCAAATCAGCGCCACGCGCGCCTCGATTGGCAATGCAGGGTAAGGCAGACCGCTAAAATCGAGCATATCCATGACCTTCGTAAGATCCTCCCCGGTAACCGTCACCGTACCGGGAGCGCCGTTGCTTCCCGCCTGCACCTCTACATTCGTCATCACCCCGTCAAACAACGGTTGTGGCGTACCATTGAGGGTAATAATCAGCATGACTCGCAGCGGCGGCGTAGCGGGACCTCTGTTCATAGCACCGGCGATAATGAAAAACGTGTTCAGCTCCGACTTACTGCTGAATTGGAAGCTCATCTGGAAGCCGCTCGCCGCGCCTGCCGCCGTAGTGACCTGCACGCTATCGAGCGCATTCATCACCATCTGCGGTACCGGCACCGGTACGATAGGGCCGATCATCAGCGTGAGATGTATCCCTTTAGCCAGCATCGGTCACTCCCTGAACGCCTTCTGGTAAGGTGATGCGCAGGCGCTTGCCCGCAGTTTCCGTCAATTCTTCGGGGCGTATGACGCCGTTGGCATCGCAGATTCGCCAGTACTGCGACGGGTCACCGATATAGTGCGCGGCAAGATTGTCCAGCCGGTCACCCGCAGTGACCATGTGCTCCTGCAATAGCGAGAAATTCTCCGGTGGCGGCACGAAGCGGCGCTTCAGATACGCGACGACCGTGCCATCCGGCTGAGTGGATTGCACCGCTGCGATACCGTGGTAACGGCTCTCAGGCGGAAACAGGGGAGTGACCAGAGAATTCGCCTGCATAAAAGCCTGGATCGGATCTATCATCAAATACCTCCTATTCCCAGCGTGGAGAAAGTGCCCGCCTGGGCTTTAGCCGCAAGCCGTTCCTTGTTTTGCAAATAGCTCATGAACAAACTGCCGCCCTTATGACTGAAACCGAGATCGTCCACGTTCAGCACCCTAAAGCCGATGCTTACCTTGGCGACGATCGGATTCAAGGATGGATCGAAGGCTTCCTCGGTCACGCTGAAATCCGTAATTCGCACCGGCACGATACGATTTTTTCCCCACACAAAAAGGGCCAGGGGCGCCTCCATCGGCGCAATTTCCAGCGTACCGGACTGTGACATTGCATTGCGGTCGAGCAACTGACTGCTGGTCGGGTTGACCAGCGATTCCAGCACCGACACTTGCGGCTGAATGCCGTTTTCCACCACGGAGCGATGTTGATCGGGAAATTCCAATTGATCCGCAGCATCAATGTCCGCCTCCAGCTTGAACGTCTCCACCGCCGGACCCTTGAAGCGCATAGCCTCCGAGCGGTTACCACCCTCGCCGCCGGCACCCTGTACTTGCAGGGTGCGCGTCATTTTTTCCGGGTTGTACTGTAGCGATATGATGCGCAGTACCCGGCCCGATTCGGCATCGATCAGCACAATGCCACCTTTGAGAACTTTTGGGGAATTCGAATAGCCGCTCATGGCATCAGGTACCTGTTTGTCAATTCAGTATGAAGTTGTAGTCCGGTAACGTGTGCATCAGACTGAGCATGCAAGACAGCGCATTGATCAAATACCCCGTGTAAGGCTGTGACTCTTGCCTGCGGATTTATTTTCTTGAGTATGATCAACATAAAAGCTCTCTCTCAATCCAATTACAGTTTTTTATCATCAATCGAATCCGAATAATCCTCAAAATAGCTACGGCGTTCCCTTTGTATTGCCAGCCGACCCTTGAATTACTTCTTGCGGCGGATGCTTCTCCTCTCCCGGCCCATCTCCTATCTCTGGAAATGAAGTTGCGCTGAAAGTCCCCAGAAATCCCTTACAGCTATTGTCCTGCGGCTTTAAAGAACTGCTGGCTACGCCATCGTGCCAATGCAGCGTATCCCGTAATCGCGTCTTTTCTATCTCCCTACCGTATGTGTTCAGCATATCCACAGGGTCTAGCGGTATGTTATTAAGCCGTTTTTTTGTTTCATCGATCACACTTTTATCCGTCCGGTACCTACGCTCTGCTGCTGCCTCGTTGTTGATGACTGAGGCATACAAAGCTAATGTCACTTCAAAGGCTGCGCGGATGTCGCTGCAGTGCTCCATTTCCCCTGCCCAAATCTTCTTCGCGCCACCTTCTGTTATGTTCCAAAATAAAGGAGCCCTGCCGCTCAGATCCGGGCACACTCTTTTTCTGTCACTGTCATAGGCCATAAATGTAGTTATACCCTCCTGAAAGGTCCCGGCCTGTGTTGAAGCGGACTTGATCGGGGCCATCCCAGCGTACGTTGGTTTCAACCTATAGAGAGTCTTGCCATCCTCCTGCACAGGCTCTGCGGCAATCCGGGGAGCTATCGCAACTGCAACATCAGGCCAGGTTGCCCCAAGAACAAAAGCCGGGCCCTCACTGGGGTTTTTACGCTGGGGATGCGGAGGTCCTTTTGGCAAGGTCGCTCTAAACTGAATAAACCGTTCCCGAGCCATTGGAGCGACCGTACATTTTTGGTACAAATTATCCGTCTCGGGAGACCCCCAACCCCACGTTGCAGGGGCAGAATTTTTTAACCGCCCACTTGGCTTGCTGTCTGCTTCCTTGAATTTATCTTCGGGCTCGCCAGGAACATTCGCCGATGGACCTGGCACCTTATCTGCATCGTCAAGCATCTGTTTTAATGCGGGATCTTCCTGCCGAGACAAGATTAAACCGCCGTGCGAGATGGCCGACATGGAAAGTGGCGGCAAACCCCGTTTTTCATCGCTTTGTCTGGCACCTCTTGTATTTTCATCCGGGCCTGATTGCTGCACCACATGCGTTAATTCATGCGCAAGCAGTTTGCGCCCTTCGTGCGACCCTGGCGCGAATCCGCCTGCCCCAAACACAATGTTGTGTCCCACCGTATAGGCATGGGCATGCACGTCCCGCGCTGATTGCTCGGCAGCCAGGCCGGTGTGCACGCGCACCTGCGAAAAATCATGACCAAAGCGTTGCCCCATGTCTTGCTGTAATGCCGTATCAAGCGGGCTACCCGAACCAGCAAGCACGCGCTCGACACTGACGGGCGCCCTATCCGCTTCCCCGGAGAATTGCTCCGTGAAACGTTGAATGCGCGGTGGTACCTGGCTGACTTTAGAATTTGCTGGCCCTGCCAATACCTGATCAGCAATCCGATCCGCTTCCTGTTCCAGCGGATCGTTACTAGCGCCTATGCTTAGCTTTTTTTGCAAACGTTTTTTATTGCATTCCCCGCATTCACCACTTAATGATGATGACGCCGACCCGCCACAGGCGCACTTGCGCTGCAATAGCAATCCCGCGTGAGGCGATTTGCCCACGAGCGGTGATTTGGCAGCAGTGTTCTGTAGTAGTGCAGCGGTACTCATTACTTCATCTCCTGGTTGTCGAGGTCTTTACTCAATTGCTTTTCTTTTGCGTGACTAACATAAGCTCTCCCTTGTTCCAATTATGATTGTTCACTGTCAATCGAGTCTGACCCCATTGATCCCTCAACCCCATTGATCCCATTTGGCTGAAATTTCAACTTATTTGTCCATTAATCCCGTTGCTGGCAATTCACGCTTGTCGAGCACTTTGGCACCTTTATGCCAGCTATGAACTTCCTTGATCCACTCGGGAAGAGTACGGTAAGTATCTGTACCGGGCAGATGTCCCCAAAACTTTCCGTTACCGGTGTATATAAGATTCTCCCCCATCACGCCGATGCCGCCACCTGGTGGGTAATTCGTGTTCTCGATGTAACCAGCTTCACCGGGCACCCAATCATTAATGTCGCTGCTGGGCTTGTCAATAATGTCCGCACCCTTGCTGCCTCCTTTCATCGTCAGATCCGTCGCCGCCGCACAGCCGATTGCGTAAAGTTTTGCATTAACATTAAGATCATCCCAAGCCTCTTGACGATTCACATCGGGTTTCATCTTCCAGGTTCCTTTGCTGACATCCCACTCATAATATTTAGGATTCATCGACCATCCGGCCAAAGCGGCGAAGTTGTATTTCTTTTGCCCTGCAAAAAAGACAATGCCAATCCGCGCTTTGAGGTGGTTGTTCAGATTGGATGCTGCAACTGAGTCACTGCCGCCTTCGACGTTAAAGATGCGCGGTGAAGCCAGCATGTCGATGAGTATCTCCTGTTCGAAATTCACAGCTCCTCCTTTGGGACGTTCGTAAACTTTGTTACTTTCAGTGTAATGTTGCACCCCCTTTCCAGATAAGAATTTATTAAGCGAGGCCTGGGGATCACTTCTGATCTTGCGCTTGATCTGAGTGGGTGTCCGTTCCATCTGCACCACATGTGTTAATTCATGCGCAAGCAGTTTGCGCCCTTCTTGCGACCCCGGCGCGAATCCACCTGCCCCAAACACAATGTTGTGTCCCACCGTATAGGCATGGGCATGCACGTCCCGCGCTGATTGCTCGGCAGCCAGGCCAGTGTGCACGCGCACCTGCGAAAAATCATGACCAAAGCGTTGCCCCATGTCTTGCTGTAATGCCGTATCAAGCGGGCTACCCGAACCAGCAAGCACGCGCTCGACACTGACGGGCACCGTATCCACCTCCCCGGAGGATTGCCCCGTGAAACGTTGAATGCGCGGTGGTACCTGGCTGACTGTGAAATTTGCTGGCCCTGCCAGTACCTGATCAGCAATCCGATCCGCTTCCTGTTCCAGCGGATCGTTACTAGCACCTATGCTGAGTTTCTTTTGCAAACGTTTTTTATTGCATTCCCCGCATTCACCACTTAATGACGATGACGCCGACCCGCCACAGGCGCACTTGCGCTGCAACAGCAATCCCGCGTGCGGCGATTTGCCCACGAGCGGTAACTTGGCAGCAGTGTTCTGTAGTGGTGCAACGGTACTCATTACTTCATCTCCTGATAGTCGAAGTCTTTACTTGATTGAACTTGATTGATAGTCATCGGTTAAGGGCATTTCACTTTTTCACAGGGATTGGTATTCCAGTTAGCATTGCCGGTTTTCTTCCGATGGCAGCATAGATCATCCAGTACCGCGTTATCGTAAGTTACCGTCACCGTGGTGATGCCAATCCGCGAGTGGTAGTTAATATCGCGAATCTTGGACTGGGTGCCGACATGCACGCAAGCATGCGAACCGGTATTCAGTAGTCCTTCATGAATTGCCTGAATACCCTTGAAGAAAATCGCGTAGTTCATGCTGCCGGCGCCACTTTTTGAGTAGCGTGCGCCCTTGCCAGTTTTTGCGACGGGATCTTTCAGGTTGCCGAGACGGACATTCTCGGAATCCATGTAACCCAGCCCCTCCAATCGTTTGACCTCAGAGTCCTTCACCCGATCGGTCAAGCCAATGCCGAGCATCGTAGAACCACCGGCTATCGGCTGCACGACATCGGACAGAACCTTGCTCGATTTGGTACTGTATTTGGCGGTCAGCGTCCCGGTGGGCATACGTGGTTCCAGTTGCCCGGCAGCTTTCGCGTCTGCCGCATGCCCGGTATCAACGACAGCCGTGTCAAAAGCAACGGTGATATTGTCGATCCATGGCTGGGTCTTTGGATCCTTAAGGGTTTCGTTGGCTGCGTCGAAGGCGATCGTGTCCTTGCCTTTATCGCGATATCTGGAAAGCGTGCGGTTCTTGCCCGTGACAACGGTAGATGAAGACTCTGCCGAGCCGGTTTGCTGTACCACATGCGCTAGCTCATGGGCAAGCAAGCGGCGCCCTGCGTGCGACCTTGGCGCAAACTGCCCCGCACCGAACACGAGGTTATATCCCACCGTGTACGCGTGGGCATTGACGTCTTGCGCAGATTGTTCAGCGGCAGCACCTGAATGCACCCGCACTTGTGAAAAATCATGACCGAAACGCTGCCCCATATCCTGCTGTGTCGCCGCATCCAGTGGCCTACCGGAACCAGAAAGCACGCGGTCTACGCTGGCTGGCGCAATATCCAATCCTTCGGTCGCTTGCCCCGCATAGCGCTGGATACGTGGTGGTGTACTGCTGACTGCGGAATGTGACGGTGCTGCCATCACCTGCTCCGCAACCCGATCCGCTTCCTGTTCCAGCGGATCATTACTTCGTCCAATAGCAAATTTCCGTTGTAAACCCGTTTTATTTTTCGCACACTCCGCACACTCCCCGCCTGCAATCGTATGATTGCCGCCAGTGCATTTACGCTGGAGCAGGCCTTGAGCAGGCGGCAAAAAACTTGCCGTTTTGGCTTGCTGGGCTACAGTAGCTCTATTCATGACCGATGCCTCCCTACACCAATTGCGCAATTTGCAGATCATCGGCCTCGCCAATCACCTCGACCAGCTCATCAACTGCAAGAATTCCACTGCGCTTCAGACATACCTCGCCATCACGGAGCAACACCCAAAGCGGACTTTGTCCACCGTACTCTAAGTCGGGACACCAAGTGCCGACCTCTTCCATATCATCGAAGGGGCGTAGTCCAAGATTGAGTTTTCCGCTGAAGCGCTTGGCTACATCAAGAGCAGTTTGGATGGCTAAGTTGTCTGGTATGCTCCAAACGGCGAAGGCCATTACTAGCCAATTGCCGGTATTGAGTTCGAGTTCCCGCGCAGAAGGAGCCGCATCCAACGCATGAGCATAGGATGGTTCGTCCGTTAAAGTAATACTCGGACAACCCTCCTGATCACGGGTGACTTTATAGGACATGGTTATGGCCCCGGAACGACGATCGTCGTTTCTACGGTTTCTACGCTATCGTTGTTATGTACCTTACTAACGGTACCTCCCGTCGCTTTGGCGACCTTATCGTGGCTGGCCTCTTCACTCACCGGATTCTTAAGCACAATAGTGCCTCCAGGGGCAATGATGCGGGCAATCTCTTCGGCGAGGCCCGGCATCCCAATGGGACCATTTTCGGAAGTGACCAAATCCGCAGCGCGGTCGGCGATCGGTAGCGTGGTGTCCTTAGCGGAAAACCTGCGGTAAATCAGATTAGGCACGCGCGAGTTGTTGATACCGGTAGTGCTGGTGCGTTCGGCCATGCCAATGTTGACCGCCCCTTTGAAGTAACCCTCGCCAAAGATATCTATGTGATATTTGGCCGTAGTGGGAACGTTTTTGGCGTGAATCTTATCACCCTGATCTTTACCGCTGCCTACCGCCCAATCTTTATAAGTGTCCTTATCTGCTTCAGGATACTTGTGCTGCGCGAGCAATTGATCACTTGCTATCCACAGTTGTTCGGCAGACGCATAAATGCGCCGATAATCATCCAAATTGCGCCGTGTCAGCTTGGCACCCTGCGGGGCCAGCGTTTTGCCTATGCTCGTCAGCCAATCCTTTACTTCGCTACGCCATGCAAAGACCAGCATCAGATTCGGTTGTGTCGGATTGACTTTGGCTCGCTGGTACAAAGCCCAAGATTTGTAGATACTCGAACTGGGATCCAACCAAAGTTCGCCCGATTCCAGCGGCGGTTTTACTTCCTCGATGATTACACTGCGCCAAAAATCCGGCGGGTTCATATCTTTTACCACGCCTGGAGCGGACACAGGCGATGCGCCATGTTTGAATACGCCGATCACAGGGCAGTCGGCCCGCAACTTGCGCGCCATGTCGGCAATCCGATTAGCCCGGTGGCATGACAGGTCATTGTTGAAACCGGCATCGCCTTCCTGGCTGGCAAAACCGTGAATCTTGAGATGGTTTCCCACCTTGGGCTTGGTGATCTTGGCTTCTTCGCCTGAGAGAAGATCATCGCAACCCACCTTGAACTGAAACTGCCAACCAACTACGCCCTGTTGACTTGGCATGCAATCAGGAGTGGGAGCACCGAGTTCGGCGGCACGACATTTGCGCTGAATACTCGGAAACCCATGTGTGATGGAAGGAACACTGCGCCCCTGTATGACTGCATCGGCGGCAGCGTCGGCTTCACGCTCTCCGGCCTCGCCCGGTGTATTCACCGCAAGTTTCATCTGTGTAGCAACCCGTTGGCCGCGCTGTTGCACAACATGTGTCAATTCATGGGCAAGTAATCGGCGTCCATCACTTGTACTCGGAGCAAACTTGCCCGTATCAAAAACTATATCGCGTCCGGCGGTGTAAGCTAGAGCATTCAATTCACGAGCCGATTGCGCGGCAGCCGAGCCGGAATGCACACGCACCCCGGAAAAATCATGACCAAAGCGCTGTTCCATATCCTGCCGCAACACGGGTTCAAGCGGCCTGCCGGAGCTGGCAAGGGCACGCTCTACGCTGGCGGGGGCAGTATCCGTATCCATACTAAGTTTGGTTTGCAAACGTTCGCTCTTACATACCTCGCATTTACCCGTTAATGACGAGTCTGCCGACCCGCCACAAGCGCATTTGCGCTGCAACAGCAATCCCGCGTGAGGCGGTTTGCTCACGATCGGTGATTTAGCAGCAATGTTCTGCAGTGGTGCAGCGGTACTCATTAACTTCAACCCTCTTGGCGATGGTTATAATTCATCTGATCTTTATAGATGCAAATATTATTTCTGTAAAAATGGTAGCGGCTTCCAATCCTTAAAATTGGCATCAAATTGGAAGATGGGTATCGGCGCTACTATTGAAGTAGTTTTTAACTCTCTGTCCGTTATTTCCCACCATTTTGGATTGCTAACTTTTAATTGCGCGTCAATGGCGAGCGGAGCGGTCAAATTGGCGGCTTTGCCTGCCCATTTATCGCTCACTCCAAAGCGTTTGAAGAAGTCCAAATTGTATTTCCATACACCCAAGGCTGAACTTGGATCCCAAAGCTGAAAAACATTACGCTCGAAAAAAGGTTGCTTGAGAGTTAGAAAGTCGGGTTCGGCAAGTTGGACGGAAAGCATTGAATTGTCGGTTTTATTTTTTGTTGAATCATCGATTTTATCTTTTTCTGGATTCGCATCAGGTTTAGCTTCCTGTTTTTGTATAGTGTGGTTACTCCCTGAGGATAATGTAAATTTTTCATCGCTTTGACCAGCATGAATCCCTGCCGCGCCTGTCTGCTGCACCACATGCGTCAACTCATGGGCAATCAGTTTGCGTCCCTCGTGCGACTGTGGCACGAACCCGCCTGCACCAAACACAATGTTGTGACCGACCGTATAAGCATGGGCGTTAATATCTTGGGCTGATTGCTTAGCGGCAAAGTCGGTATGCACCCGCACCTGCGAAAAATCATGACCAAAGCGTTGCCCCATGTCTTGCTGTGTTGCCGGATCAAGCGGGCTACCGGAACCAGATAGCACTCGGTCTACACTGGCGGGTACAGTTCCTGCATCTGCTGTCCCTTGCCCAGTGAAGCGCTGAATATGCAGCGCCGAGCTGCTGACCGCGGAATGAGCGGGTGCAGCCAAAACTTGATCCGCGACCCGATCTGCTTCCTGTTCCAGCGGATCGTTACTGGCGCCTATGGAGAGCTTAGCTTGCAAACGTGGCTTACCCTCGGATTGGCTGGTCAATAACGACTTTGGCACGCTCAAAGCATATTTTCTCTGCAACAACAGCTCTGCGTTAGTGGAATTCCCCAAAAGCATTGACTTATCGGTCGTGTACTCTTGCATCGCGAAAGTGCTCATATCTTCATCCCCTTGCCGATACCCTGCGCCACTTGCGATCCGACGCGCTGCGGTTTTGAATTCTGATCGATCGATATGCTGCCGAGCCGTAACCGCGACATATCGCCATTCACTGTCAACTGCTGGGCGGCCTGTGGATCGGCGAGCAGTCGAGATAATTCTTGCTGCAGGCCCTCAGCGATACCATGCCGGTCTTCGTGCCGAAAACCTTTCAATACCAGACTATCAATATGCAGGACAACACGTTTCATACCCACCCCCGCGTTTCTGCGTCGGTCAAAGGGCGTTCGCGCTTTGATCCTTCGCCGTGAGCGGCTTGCAGCAGATGCCCCATGCCGACAGCTTCGCCTGAATCGGCGGCCAGAAATGCGGCATTAAGAGCGATGTTACGGATGTTTCCGCCTGCCACCTGGAGCTGCGCCAGCTTGCGGTAATCCAGGCCTTGAGTCGGTGTGGCGCCGGGGAATACACTGCGCCAGATGGCCTCGCGCTGTTCGGTATCGGGGAATGTAAATTGCACAACGAAACGCAAACGTCGTTGAAACGCTGTATCCAGAGATGTCTTCAAGTTAGTAGTCAAAATGGCAAGGCCCGTGTAAGCCTCCATCCGTTGCAACAAATAACTCACTTCGATGTTGGCATAGCGATCATGACTGTCTTTCACTTCGCTGCGCTTGCCAAACAAGGCATCGGCCTCGTCGAATAGCAGGATGACCCCGCTGTCCTCGGCAGCATCGAAAACCTTGCGCAAGTTTTTTTCCGTCTCGCCGATGTATTTGCTGACCACTGAGGATAGGTCTATGCGGTAAAGATCGAGATGCAGTTCGTTGGCCAGCACTTCGGCGGCCATGGTTTTGCCGGTTCCGCTTTCACCAGCGAATAGTGTGCTGAGTCCCATGCCGCGAGCACTCTTGCTGGCAAAGCCCCATTCATCGCAAACCTTGAGCCGGTTGCGCACGTGGCTAACGACCTGGCTCAGGATCACTTTCTGATGTTCCGGCAAGATCAGATCCTCCCAACGGGAAACTGGCTCAACACGCTGCGCCAAGTCATCCAGCTGTCGTCGCCCCAAAGTACGGCAGACTCGCCATAGCAATTCGTCTGGCTTATCGCTCGCGCTGATAGCACTACTGATCTCGGCACCGGTACTCAGGATCGTTTGTGCGCTCAATCTGTATTGCGACGCGACGCCCTCCAGCGAACCATTCAGCTTCTGCGCCGCCGAACCTAATGCCTGTTCCCATAAACGCTTCTGATCCGTGGCGCCCGGTTTATTTACGGTGAAGCGCAAGGTGTTGCGTTGCAGCTCTAATGGATTATGACTGGAGATAAACAGCAATCCATTTAAGTTTTCGGCGAGCCAAGTGACTGCGGCTGCATTTGCCTGATCGCGGCATTCGATCAACAAGGCGCTGGACAGCAGCGCCGATTCCCGCTGCCACAGCACGGCAAAGGCATTACGTTCATGAACACCCGCTGGAATGTCTTCCGCATGCAGGATATGAAGTTGCATCCCGAGAAGTTCGGCTGCGACACCGGCGGCGATATCTGCCTGACCATCGCGGTCATCTCCCAGCAATTGGATGACTGGGACAGGTGCATTGCGCTCATACAATGCCTCCAATATAGCTTGTGCAGTTTCGCGTTGAACATCCGCCATCGTCGTTGCCACGCCGCTGGATTGCAGCAAAGGCTCCAGGCGGGTGTCGAGGTAATTTATTCCGGCCAGGAAGTGCAGCACCCGTTCGTCTATGCTTAGGCGCGCATTCGCCAGGTTGGTTTCTTCCGTAACCTCAATCAGGCGCCACCGGCGCAGGGGGCGTATCGAACTGAGCGCACTCCAATGCGGCTCTTCCAGCGTCGCCAGCGCCAGACTGAATGTCGCATAGGATCGCTGAGGATTATTTTGCGCAGTAGCGCATAACAAGGAAAAATTTGAGTCCATTTCCACGCCTGCGCAAAACAGAAGAATGTCTCGTTCGAAAGGACTTAAACCGAAGCATTCCGCCAAGCGATCTATGGCTGACTGTGCCGATAATGCAGTGCGAATTTCGGCTGCTGTAGTCATTGCCGAGCTCTGATCTTCACCACCCAAGCGCGCCTTGATCCGAGTAAATTCAGCCACCATCAGGCGTTGATTTGCATCGGTCCATTCCTGGCGTGGGTCGGAGGTGCTCATGGCACGGTTAATACCTGTGTGTTGTCAAATTGCGGCGGCGCAGTAAGCCGGATCACCAGTAGACTGTCAGCACCATCGACCCGCAAGCGTAACAGGTGGTTTCCCGCGGGCAATTGCGCATATTTGAATTGAAGGTTGGCTGTCGGGACGGTAAATTTCTCCGGCGACGCCTCATATCCTCCGGCGTTGAGGCTTATTCGTTGAGCGGGTCGAGCTTGTGGTGTAAAGGCAAGATTGATGGTCACACCGGTAGAATCACGTGTGGCAATGGAAGTCGCTACGTCAATACGCGGCGCCAGAAACAATGCAAGTGAATTAGTACTACGGGTTTCAGTCTCGCCGGGACGTTGTAAAAGCGCGGTCACTTCCCATATACCTGCAGGCCAGTCGATATTGGCCTGAGCTATATTAGGCAAGGTTACTGAAAAACTTTCTTCGTTTGCATTAGTACCGAAAGAAAGATCAATCGGTGCCGTCAGGCTAGGATGCGCGAAACGCACGACAAGATTTGTTCCATTGAGGTTGTATCCTTTCAGCTTGATGGCTTCGCCGAGGCGTGCAGCTATCTGCTTCTGGGGCAGTTCTATGCCAGCGAGTATTGGATAAGGGGAAGTCAGGCCAGCCACCGCTGTAATACCACTTTCATACCACGTATCCACATTAAGCGGATCAGGCTTTACCACAGGCCCGCGTGATAACACCGGCAAGGATGATCGTACCGATTGGGTCGATTCTATTAACACCACACTGGCCATGTAGGCTGCGGTGGGACGCAAATGACTTTGCGTGGCGGTCCAGAGCTTGGACATTTCTTCGGTGTTGAGATATTCCGGCGTGATTTTGATCAGCTCGATCTGATTTTCCAGTCCAGAATCTGCCAACGCTTTCAGCGCGGGCGGAAGTGCTATACCGCCTATCGGAGGCGATGGATCGAGTGCCTTCCGAATAGCTTTACGACTGAGTATAGGCATTTCGTGCAGAAGTTGCATGGCATAACCGAGCAGAATTTCGCCGTGCAGGTCTTCGCTACCGTGAGCAGAAAGCAGGTAATGCAGGTTGAGCGCGAGCGGTGCGTTGGATAATCGCTGGCTACCGGAAGCATCGTGCGTAGGAAACCTTTCGTTGCGCCAACCACTATTGGGCGTAACGTGGTACATGAACAAATTAAGTTGGGATGACTCAGTGCCACCATTTGCCGGTATCACCCGATCCGGTGGGCCAGCGGTTACCGAAACCGTAGAACCGAGAGTGCCTGTTGCATCATTGTTAATCAGCCCGTCATTGAGCAGATCGCGCAACACTGCGGTCACCCCGGCAATGGCGAGAGCGCTGCTCATGTTCCTCTCCCTCGGCGAGCAAGATATTCATCGAGCGATAACGGCTTGGCTGCCGCCGGAGCTTGACGTTTCGGCGCCGGTGACTCATGCACGGCAGTTACTTCGATGCGACCTATGCTCACATGCACTTCGGTGATTTCATCAACCTGACTCTGCCGACTGGCACCGCTGTGTTCTCCACGCTGCGCTGCCACATTTGTGTTCAAAGCCGAGGAACGTGTAGCTTGCTTTAACGGCAAAAGCGGCGAAGGATAATTGTTGTCTGTGGGAACTGTGGAATTACTCTCTGGCAAACGCGCTTCAATTCCCTCAGCCAAAACTGGAGGTTCGCTCGCAACCGTTTTTTCTTTACCTGATTGCTGCAACATCGCTTTCGGCGATGAAGATAGACCGCTGGGACGATCCGGCTTTGTATAAACAGTGTCCGATTGCACAACTAATACTTCAGGTGAAGACGATGCCACTTCATTGTCGCCAGGTTGTGTCCCGATTTCCCTAGCAGTATTGGCGTGATGCTGTTCTGGGCTAGACATAGCATCCCGTTCCTCATCCCTGTCGCCTACATGTTTCACACCACTATTGCCCCTATGTTGGCGCTCGCTACCAGCAGTATCCAACGTAGGGCCTCGCCTGTCCGGCTCTACCGTACTGACAGGCGAAAATGGGACTGCATAAGGTGTGCGTACTGCGGAACGCAGGGTATTTGTCCTGCCCATGGCCTGTGCGGCGAGCCGATGCAGGAATCCGCTCATACGCCCACCATATCGAGATAAGCTGCACGCCGTTGCGATGAGAGCGCAAGTATTTCTGGCTCAGTCCAACCATATGCCTGGGCAAGGCTATGCACTTCGGCAAGCAAGGCCCGGGCACGCACATCAATTTCATCCCACAACAACGTGCCAATATTAAAATCAACCAACCAACTATGGCCACACTCCTCACAGCTAAGGGACAGGTTGATGTCAGCTGCAGGATCAAGCGCCTCCATCGCTGCTTCGGCCTCGGTAAGCAGGTTTGCAAAACCTGCGTCACTATTCTCTGAATATTCAATGCAACATTGTTCCAGCAGCTTCACTGCCGCCGCCTTGAGATCCTGCTCCCCGCTAACCGCCGCGAGATCACGGCTGCATGGTACGCGAAAGCGAAAACTGGAAACTTCGAACTCAGCCGGTGTATCGTCGAATTTGCTGAGCGTATCGTCCTCGTTGATACCAGCAAGTAGCTGCCCAGTATCCAGCGCAATTTCCATGCGTGTGCCGCAATGCTCGCAATCACTACAGGCAATAATGCGCGGTCCGAAGCAAGTTTCGCGCAGACGTAAAAGCGCCCTGTTGATTGTGCCCAGCGGCAGATCCGGGAAATTAGAAGACGGCAAATCTGGTCGGGTCCAAGCATAAAGCAACAATGCTCGGTCAATCGGATGCCGCGCAAGGCCGCGCTCCCACAGAACCAGTATCTCCGCTTCGCCAGGAACTTGCATGTGCATCAGGCTGGTTCCGTAAAGCTGGGTTCGCTGGGTTCGGTTACATCGTAATCGCGTTCCCAGCCCTCGTTTTCCAGCTTAAGGTGCTGGATTGCCACCGCGTTGGCATTGGCGTCGAGATCAGGCAAGGCCTGGTATTCTGACACCCAGCAACGATACACCTTGTAGGCGAGCGCAAGCTGGCCTGCCTCGTTGTAGACTTCGATGATGAGATCCTTGCGGAAATCCTTCAGCGAGACCTCGGCGCCCAAACCGGAGCCGTAGTTCCAAACCTTGTTGGCCCACTTCTCGAACTCGGTGTCATGGGTGACGCCGCGATCCAGTGTAATTGCCTCAAACTTAGTGCGACCGGGCGACTTACGCGAAGTTGATGGATCGCCTCCCTCCCGGTGTTCAACCAATTCAGTGCTGCGCTTGATTGCACCCACCTTGGAGATGCCCGCGACATATCGGCCATCCCATTTGACGCGGAATTTGAAATTTTTGTACGGATCGAAGCGCTGTGCGTTAACAGTGAATGTTGCCATGGATATGCCTCCTAATTATCAGGGTCAGACTTGAACTTGGCCGGCGATCTGCTGGAGCTTGATCACCACGAATTCGGCGGGCTTGAGCGGCGCAAAGCCTACTACGATATTGACGATGCCCAGATCAATGTCATTCTGGGTAGTAGTTTCCCTGTCGCATTTGACGAAATATGCCTCGCGCGGGCTACGGCCCTGAAAAGCGCCTTGACGAAATAAATTCTGCATGAAAGCACCGAGATTGAGGCGTATCTGTGCCCAAAGCGGTTCATCATTTGGTTCGAACACCACCCATTGCGAGCCTCGAAACAGGCTTTCTTCGAGGAATAGCGCCGTGCGACGCACCGGAAGGTATTTCCATTCCGAGGCAAGCTGGTCCGCGCCGCGCAAAGTACGCGCACCCCATACAAGTCGACCAATGACCGGGAAAGCGCGCAGGCAATTCACTGCCAGTGGATTGAGTTGGCCATTTTCACCATCAGTAAGTTTTACCGTTAGTTCGACCACGCCGTTAAGTGTGGCATCGTTCCCGGCAGGAGCTTTCCACACGCCGCGCTGGCCGTCGGTGCGCGCCATAATTCCGGCCACCGCACCACAGGGGGCAAAATCGGCCAAGCGGTTTTCCTGTAAAGGATCTGGCTGGCGAAGATATGGAAAATACAGGGCCGCATTTGCACTGCGGGCCAGGCCCCAACCAACGCTGTCCAGGCCGCTGGCGCCGGTAAGATCGGAGGGCTCATCCCAAGCCATGAGAGGGTCGACGATGTACATGGCGCGCCGCGCAAGGCAATAAGCAGCGGCAGCGCTGCGGGTTTGAGAATTCACGTCACCGCCTGGCTCACGCGTCAGTGGTGGTACGCACAGCAAATTGAACAGGTCTGCCTTCTGCAGTGCCCATATCCCCTGTTTGGAAGCTTCCAGCGAGGCCAGTGATATCTGGTTGTCGGTAATGGCTGCACCTTCATTGCCAGTCGCCGTGAACGCGGTGGAGGAGGCATTATCCAACAGTGCATCAGCGCCGGCGGGCGGATTGCCATGAGCGGTGGGACGCAGCGCGGGCACCGTGCCAGGTGGTGTGACAATCCGCACCAGGTTGGACTCCTGTTCGAGTACCCGCGTGACAAAGCGCGCGTTATTGGGATCGGTGGAAAGGTTAAGGAAGCGCTCTGTCGTACCGGTAGCGGTATCGCGCACCGAGAGGTTGAACAGACTGTTAGCAGGATCGGTGGGGAGATGAGGACGGGTGTTGTAATCGATTCTCACCCGCAGCTTCTCGCCCCACTTGCCGGGATTGGAAGCAACCAGATTGAAACCTACCGCCAAGGTGAGCGTGGCCGCGGCCGCACCATTGTGAACGCGCACGATAAGGGCATCAGTGCCACCATTCTGAAAAAACTGCTGTAGCGCGTAGCTCAAGGTGCTATCGCGCCACAGCCCGCCGAAGCGTCGCTCAAACTCGGCGAAGCTTTGCACGCGCACCGGATCATTGACCGGGCCGCGCAGGGTACGCCCGATAAAAGCGGTGATGGAGGTAGCCACACCGGTAATGGTTCGCACGCCACTGGACACTTCTTCAATATAGACGCCAGGGTAGGATAAGGTAACCGGCATGTTGCTCCTCCTTTAAATTAATGATTGATAGTTATGGTACGGATTTATGGCGTAGCATCGCGTCCTAGCAATATCTCGATGGTCGCGTCGGCGGCTGTGTCATTAGTGAAAGAAAGATTCGCCGCGCCACCAAGCAGACTTACAGCGCCTGTGCCGATCAACACGTGCGGGCCGTCCAGTGCGACCGCATTGCCACCAACGTCATAGCTAAGGTCAACGTCGGGTACGGCCGGATTGATGATGATCAGCGAGACAGTCCCACTTGGCGCCAGATTAACCTGCTGGGTCGCACCGGCGGCAATCGTCACCGCGATCTTGTCGTAGGCTTCAATCTCCAACGTGCCTGCACCCGAGACGGACGGGCCATTGAGTGCCTGTACTACAAAATTCCAATCAATTTTTTCTGCCATGTGAACCTCCCTGAAGGTTTGGAATTGCTCATAAATTGGCTAACTTCTGGTTTTGGGCTGATTACCATCCACTTACCAATCGAAAATTGTTACTCATTCTTCAGCACTCAGCTGTTGGTATAACTTCTCTATTTATTCTAGCCAACCCCTTAACCTCTTCAAGGTGGTGCGCTTTATTTGGAGCGCGCCCAATAAATAAGTAGTTCGTCACTCTCACCTAATCCAACGCCTATTGGATATAAATCTATACCTATCTCATCGCAAACTCTGTGCGATAGCCAACATAAGAAATAGAGCCGTGTTTACCCTCATCCGAAGCATAACAAAGCAACTTTTCGTATCAAATCGGAGGTTATATAAACTATCGCATTGAATACCGATAAGGCGCATCTCAGGTTCCCAGCGGGAGCCATTGATATGGATATCTTTGCGGTCAAAATAAATTCTTGATTGTTGCGAGGTACTTCATTCGCATATAGATTATGGCTTATCCACACGTTGTAGATTTATAGACTTAGCGACCAATGGGAATTGACTTGGGTTACGAATAGATTCCACAGCCAGATCCACATCAAGCATAGGCCAATAAAGATGATTGGGGGTAGGCCATTCAACGGTAGTAATCTGCTCCAGAGTAGCCTGCTTGAACCAAGGAAACTCTACGTAGGGAACAAAAAGTTCTTCGTCCTTCAACAGCAACCAAAATCCCTTGTTTGACGCCAAGAAAACTTCGACTTTAGAAATAGCTACGCCAGGCATAGATGATCTCCTCATAATGATCCTGCACCAACAACGATGCTTCATTAATCTGCTTTTTTGAAAGCCCTTGATTCATGGCTAACTCAACCTGGGGTTCCAACCAGAACTTAGCTTCACCGTCTGTATGTGTAACATGAATATGCATGCGGGGCTCTTCGCGTGAAAAGAAGAAGAATCGAAATGCGCCTTGACGAAATACTGTGGGAGCCATGTGCAAATCTTAGCAGCTTTAGCACTAGAAAGTCTTGGAAGCCTAGCGCGAAGCTAAAAAGCTGCGCACTTTTACGCAGTCCCGCTTGAGGTAGAGTTAGGTCTTTGCACCCCGGATCTGCGCCTTAAGTTCCAACACACTCGGCATTGGTGTTCTTCGATGAATCATCCTGTGGCAATTTGAACAAACGATAGCCAGATCATCAAGCTTGGTAACCCTCTTGCCATCAAGCGATGGCAAGGGGGATTTTGTGATGAACCTCACAATAGCCTTCACCCAACTTTCCGTAAAAAACGGAGAAACCAAACCCGCAAGCCTCACACACCAGCTGACCATGTAGGGCAATGGTCTGTTCTTTTTTTGCGTCTGTGACTGCTCTATTTCTTTCTCTACGCAGATGAGAAACGTAAGTTGTCATGCCCTCTAATGCTTCGACATCCAGAATATCCAAGTCGAGCGGAAAGTTAATCTCGTCAGTGGACGTAAGGTGCTCAAGGTCAGGGCTTTTCGCTAATGAGTTCAAATAGTCGATAGCAGTTGAATCTTTTATTTCGCTAATGCCAAGGCTAAAGTTGCTTTGAGGCTTGAGAAAACCAGCGAACCAAGGCAGATGATTTAATTCAATGGGCGGATCGAAGTCATGTCCGACAGTACCCGCGATGATGTAATCAAAAGCTGCTTCATTGGCGTCAAAGACTTCATCCGGCATATAAACCGCGCAAAGTGTGTAGATCGTATTGCGTGCCTTCGACCGAAAGCCATTTATAACCCACACCATCGAACCAACTGTTCGTTCCAAGAATGTGAGAGTCTTTCGGCTGAAAAACGCATACTTGCCAATAGGCTCATATTCATAACCCATCTTTTCAGCATTGTGATACGCAACAAAATGTCGCACAGGCGCTCCTGTAAAGACCTAACTTAAAAGTAGGGGGCTTGTGCGGGCTTTATTCGCGCAGCCCTCTTGACTGCCGGGTTGGTCTGCAAAGCATGGTGGCTCATAGAATTAACGATAGTGCGTTCCTCTTTCCGAGCACTACTTCGACGAGAGCACCAAGATTCGAGATGGCCTTTCCTTTCTCAACCAGTAAAGTCAAAAATACACCCCGCGACCATTCAGTCGGCATGATCTTACTGTAGCTTTCAAGGAGTTCCTGCTTCTCGCGTTCCCGGTGGTATTCGTATGCATTTAGCCATGTAAAAAGCATCTTTTCTGAATTCACTATGCAGTTGTTTGACTGTATAGAAATCACCTTTTGCATCTCCTTACCCTCGTAAACTTCAAGGAGCCATCCCATGAATGGATGAATTGGAGCATCTTTCAATCTTCGCTTGAGAACTGCACGAACCTTTTGGAAACAGGCTGGCTCTTCTTGGAGGATAAGCGGGCGCAATCGATGAAGAAAAGCAAGTACGTCGTCAATGGGAGGGGCTTTAACCCGCCATTGCGGGTTACTTCCTTGGTTCCAAGCGAAATTCAATTGAACACCTTCCCCTTTTATTAGGAACTGGGTGGAATGCAAATCAGCAACATGGCTCAAGTAGTTATTCAGTTGACGCCATTCACTATCTGTAAATTCCGCAAAATGCTCAGAGGCTTCACCGGAAGTGTTATCTATGAGGCGTATTCCTGCTTTATGCAATTCGATCACCGTGATACCCAATGTATAGCGTTTATCTGCCACCCTCCCCAAACTTGTTAAACCCACGACCTTACCGACGGCGGATAAACCTCGCTGGACTAAACCATAGAAAACAAAATCGATAAGGATTGTAAGGTTTTCAAGTCTGACGTCAACACAATATCTATTCGCCGCCCATTGCCTGAATATATGGCGTAGCGTGAACAGCAACAAGTCGCTGCGGCGTTCAATGCGCGAAATGGTGCCCTGTGTCCTATCACCGCCCACCAGCAGGATTACGGCTCCGCAGCTTGATCTGCCACAAGTGGCAACATCGAGGATCAAGCCAATACCTGGTTGTCGGTGAGGCATTGGATACTCAACAGCACGTCATGAAGTTTATCCTCAGCCTGCCATAGATCGTATTTCGATTGCATATCCACCCACAACTGAGCGCCATTACCTAGCAATGCACCCAAACGTAGCGCCATTTCCGGGGAGATGCCGCTACGCTCGGCCAGTACCGCATGCAGAGTTTGGCGCGAGACTCCAAGATTGCGAGCAAAAGCGCTCACAGACATTCCCAAATCCGGCAGAACGTCTTCGCGCAAGATTGCGCCGGGGTGAGTTGGTTTACGTGTCCGCATAATGCCTCCTAGTGATAATTTTCCAAATTGATCCGTAGCGCATTCTCGCCTTCCCATTCGAATGTAATACACCACGGCCCATTTACATGCACGCTGTATCGCTTGGGCTTGCCTTGCAAGAGATGGAAATCGAAGCCCGGAAGATTCAACACATCCGGTGTTTTGGCAGTGTTGATGGCATCCAGTCGCCGCAATGCGCGCCCCACCAAGGCTTGCTGCACCTTGGCGCTCTTACCTTTTTCAAAAAGCTCTTCCAGCCCCTTGTGCATGAACGATTCAATCATGACACAAACTGTAAATGATTGCTTTACACAAGTAAAGCACGATATTATTGATATTTATATAATTCATGACGGTTGCATTTACTGCAACTCTCACATTCCGGCAAAGGCCGGAATTTAGACAATTGACAATGCATTCTATGCATAACCAACAACTTGTTGGACTAATTCACCAGTAATTGGATCCTCTACATCATTTAATCAAACCTATCCGATTAAGTCATAAAAAATCCCCCTTTGCTTCAACACAAAGGAGGATTCCAGGAGACAAATATTATTTTATATACTGATTAAAAATGTCTGTGATATCTCATGGCTACTTGCTGACATTCACATCATAATTTTTACCCTCAATATCCATTGAGGGCCGTATAAACGAATCAGCTTGCAAGTACTTTTTGCGCTGCAGCTACTGCCACACCATGCTGAACCGGCGCCTTCATTCTGCCTAATACGTCATCCAACGCACCGAGGCATATCAAAATATTGCTCTGATTGCTGGCATGGCCCATCAAGCCTATGCGCCACACCTTGCCTGCCATTACGCCCAGGCCCGCACCAATTTCCAGTTGATAATCGTTTAGCAGGGTGGAACGTACGGCGCCATCGTCCACACCATCTGGAATAGTAAGGGCATTCAATTGCGGCAGACGTTCAGATTCGGGCACCACAAACTTCAATCCCATTGCTTCCAGGCCAGCGCGCAGGGCAAGGTGGTTTTTCATGTGGCGAGCCCATGAATTTTCCAGACCTTCTTCCTGCAATATCACCAATGCTTCGTGCAGGCCATATAGCGCGTTGATCGGCGCAGTATGGTGGTAGGCGCGTTTAGTTGAACCGCCCCAATAGCTCATGACCAGATTCAAATCCAGAAACCAGCTTTGCACTTTACTCTTGCGGTTCTTGATTTTCTCCAGCGCGAGCGTACTGAAACTGACCGGGGAAAGTCCAGGTGTGCAGGAGAGACATTTTTGCGTGCCGGAATAAATAGCGTCTATTTCCCATTCATCGACCTTGAGTGGCGAACCGGCGAGTGAAGTGACTGCGTCCACGATGACCAGACAACCATGTTTGTGAGCAAGCGCCGCCAAGGTTTTGGCATCAGACTGAGCGCCTGTGGAAGTTTCTGCGTGCACAAACGCAACGATCTTGGTATCAGGATTAGCCTTGAGTGCATCTTCTACTTTTTGTGGATCAACTGCGCGTCCCCAATCGTCCTGCACCATCACTGCAATACCGCCGCAGCGCTCAACGTTTTCTTTCATGCGTCCGCCGAACACGCCGTTTTGACATACGATGACTTTGTCACCGGGTTCGACCAAGTTAACGAAGCAGGTTTCCATTCCGGCCGAGCCTGGAGCGGAAACAGGCATAGTCAATTCATTTTTAGTCTGAAAAGCGTACTTCAATAACTCTTTCATTTCGTCCATCATGGTTACGAACACTGGATCGAGATGGCCAATGGTGGGGCGCGACAAGGCCTCCAGTACACGTGAGCTGACATCCGAAGGGCCTGGACCCATCAGAATGCGTTGCGGGGGATGGAACGATTTTATTGCCATGCTTTTTCTCCTTGCGGGTTACGATTAATTTAATTGTGGCATTTTAACTTTTTTCGCTGCTCTCAGTCTCCCCTTGTTGGGAAAATGGTAGCAATAGCTCGATCCAATGTTTCACCGGCAAGCGGGCTGCACTTTCCAAATGTAGCTGGCAGCCGATGTTGGCGGTGGCGATAACCTCGGCCGCGCCCCGTTGCAGCGCACTCAATTTATTTTCCAGCAATTGCTGCGACAGCACAGGTTGCATCAGGGTATAAGTGCCTGCGGCGCCACAGCACAAATGACTATCAGCAACTGGTGTCAGTATATAGCCGCAGTTTTTCAGGATAGTTTCAACAACGCCCGGCAGTTTTTGCCCATGCTGCAAGGTGCAAGACGATTGATAAGCGACGCGCACCCCTTTGCCGACATCGGCCAAGGCACTCAAATCTTCGCGGCTCAAAATCTCGCTCAAATCGCGTGTAAGTTCGCTGATGCGTGCCGCCTTCGCGGCATAGTCCGGATCGTGTTTCAGCGTTTTGCCGTATTCTTTTACCATCAGGCCACAGCCACTGGAGCTCATCACAATCGCCTCTGCGCCTTGCTCAATATAGGGCCACCAGGCATCAATATTGCGGCGCATCATGTCATGTGCCCCATTAATATCAGCCAAGTGCTGGTTCAAAGCACCACAACAACCGGCCCTGGAGGCGCTGATTAAAGAAATACCCAACTTATCCAGCACGCATGCAGCAGCCGTGTTGATATTTGGCGCACTCAACGATTGCACACAGCCTTCCAATATCAGCATGCTGCGCGGATGAATCGCTTGCGGACGAACTGTCTGTGCTCGTCGTTGGGCCGGGATTTTACGTTGCAAAGAGAGGGGTAATAATGGGCGCACTACGCGGCTCATGCCTAGCACAAACGCAAAACGCTTGGGATACGGGAGCACTGCCAACAGACTGCGCCGCACAATTTTTTGCCACAACAGACGCGGCGCGCGTTCTTCAATGACCTGCCGCCCGATGTCAATCAAACGGCCATACTGCACCCCGGATGGGCAGGTTGTTTCGCAAGCGCGGCAGGTCAGGCAGCGATCCAGATGCAATTGCGTCTTTTCACTGGATTGATTGCCTTCCAGCATTTCCTTGATCAAATAAATACGCCCGCGCGGGCCATCCAGTTCGTTACCAAGCAATTGATAGGTGGGACAAGTGGCGTTGCAAAATCCGCAGTGCACGCAAGAACGCAGGATCGCATTGGCTTCGGCGATGTCGGGATTAACAAGGAGTTCAGGAGAAATGGCGGTTTGCATATGGCTTACAAGTTGGCGTAAATGCGCCCTCGATTAAAAATTCCGTTTGGGTCAAAACTGGATTTCAGGCGTTGATGAATGACAAGCAAGGGCGCGGCGAGCGGCTGAAATATTTCGCCATTGTGTTTGCTACCCCGAAACTGGGTAACATGCCCGCCTACTGTAGCGACGCGTTCGCGTATCAACGCAATGGGTTCGTCACTCACTAGCCAACGCTGCGCACCACCCCAATCGAGCAACCATTCGCCGGAAATTTCTAAAGGAGGCACGGCGGGCTTCACTACCACGCGATACAGCAGATTCGCAGAACCAAGAAATGGCAGATGATGTTCGCGTAAGGCATGCCAGAAAGGTTCTGATTTTTCTATCAATTCGCCGCCCAAATGCTCATGGGCATGCTTGACCGCCTGCTCACTGCCGGATACGCGCAGATAACAATGCCCCGCATGATAACAGGCAGCATCCACCGGTATAGACTGGGACAACAAACGACTCATTTTGCTGATGGCTTCAGCTTGAGTGCATTCCTGTACCAAAGTGTAACTCGCGGCCGGGCGTGGCAGCACTTTCAAGCTGATTTCCAGTAACACGCCCAGCGTGCCATGTGCACCGACCATCAGGCGCGAAACATCGTAACCCGCCACGTTTTTTATCACCTGGCCACCGAAGCGCAATATCTCGCCCTTACCATTGATCAGCTTACAGCCCAATACAAAGTCACGTGCGGAGCCGCAAAAAGGACGACGCGGCCCAGACAGACCGCAGGCAATGGTGCCACCCAGGGTGGCGTTGTCACCAAAATGCGGTGGCTCAAATGCCAGCATCTGTCCGGCGTCTGCCAACGCAGCTTCAACTTCCTTGAGCGGCGTGCCGCTGCGTGCAGTCAAAACCAACTCACGTGGATCATGTTCGACGATGCCGCGATGAGCGCTGACATCCAGAATTTCGCCGTCCGTCTCTCGTCCTAAAAATGTTTTGCTATTGCCGCCTTCAATTTTGAGCGGTGTCCCACTCCCGACGGCGTTGCGCACCTGCTGTTGCAGTGTCTCACTGATATCGCGCTCCAACATCAGAAACGTTCCAACTCGGCATGGGGCAGTTGTCCGTGATGGACGTGCATGGCGCCAAATTCTGCGCAGCGCTGCAAGGTGGGCACGGCTTTCCCGGGATTCAGCAAACCCGCAGGATCGAAAGCGGCTTTAATCGCATGGAATTGGCTGAGTTCGGGCGCTTTAAACTGGATACACATCTGATTAATTTTTTCCATGCCGACGCCATGCTCACCGGTGATAGATCCACCCACTTCAACGCACAACTGCAAGATACGCTGACCGAATTCCTCGGTGCGTACCAACTCGCCTTCCTTATTGGCATCGAACAAAATCAGTGGGTGCAGATTGCCATCTCCGGCATGAAACACGTTCGCCACCGGTAAGCCATACTCTTCCGACCATAAGCTAATCTGACGCAATACATGCGGCAATTGGCGCCGCGGAATCGTGCCATCCATGCAGTAATAATCCGGTGAAATGCGCCCAACTGCGGGGAAGGCTGATTTACGTCCCTTCCAGAACAGCTGTCGTTCTGTTTCGTTTACGGCAGTGCGCACCTCGGTCGCGCCACTCTGGTGCAATATTTCGCGCACTTTCATGATGTGTTCGGATACTTCCGCATTGGTGCCATCCAGCTCGCACAGCAAAATCGCCTCTGCATCACGAGGATAACCGGCATGCGCATAATCTTCTGCCGCCTGAATGGCCACCTTGTCCATCATTTCCAGACCGGCCGGAATAATACCGGCAGCGATGATCGCCCCGACTGCTTCTCCAGCTTTAAAGACATCATCAAAGGCCGCCAACAAAACTTGCGCGCGCTCCGGCTTGGCTAACAGCTTCACCGTAACTTCAACGATCACCGCCAGCATGCCTTCCGAACCAGTCATCAATGCCAGCAGATCATAGCCCGGAGAATCCAGTGTTTCAGCGCCGATGGTCAGCAATTCTCCTTCCATCGTCACAACTTTCAGCATCAGAATGTTGTGTACTGTCAGGCCATATTTCAGGCAATGCACCCCGCCGGAATTTTCCGCGACATTGCCGCCAATGGTGCAGGCAATCTGCGAGGAAGGATCAGGCGCGTAATACAAGCCATACGTGGCCGCGGCCTCGGAAATTGCCAGGTTGCGCACACCCGGTTGCAAAGTAGCCATCGCATTTTCTGGATCGATATGGAGTATGCGTTTGAATTTTGCCAGGCTCAGCAGCACGCCATCCGACAAAGGCAGAGCCCCGCCGGACAAACCAGTACCTGCGCCACGCGCCACAACGGGCACCTGCAACGAATGACATAAACGCATGATGGCCTGCACCTGCGCGATCGTTTCAGGCAAAACTACGACCAAGGGCAAACGACGATAAACCGATAGCCCGTCACATTCGAACGGACGTAGATCTTCTTTATCAGTGAGTACGGCTTCTGGCGGTAACAGCTTTCGCAGTTTACGGAGCAGATCTTCATGCGCGTCACGATTGCATGGCAATCCATCTTCTGATGCTAGCATGAAAATTAATATAGAAAATTAACGGGATGCGGAATTTCAGCAGAGTTTGACACGAAATGCAACTGGAAAAAATTACTTATAGTCAGCAAAAAAAGCTATCTCAGCAATAATTATTCACATTTTCCAGCTGTGCATTTGTCTGATGAGCATACGGCAGGTTTCACACACGCCGAATCTTTTGGAAGTGAATGAAGCGCGATACATTTAGGTGGCGTAACTGCCAGAAGGCATGCTTCATTATGCTTAGCATCGCATACTGTCGTAGCGTTATCTTTGTTGCAAGCATCGCCAATATTGGCAAGAACTGCTTGTGAAAATAAGGACATTGAACCGATCATTGCCATTGTTACCAAAATTTTACTGAACATATTTTTTCCTTTGTGATTGTTAATATTATAAATTCCAAATTTGAATATAATTATTGTTCAGTGTATAGGGAAAATAAACGTCCTTTTTCACCGGATCTGATGATTGCGTTAGATATAGCAGGAGGCCATCTTGACGTACATAAATAGTCAAATATGAAGACAAGCTAACATCGTGATATAGTTTGCATCCAAAAAAACCATACCGATTACATGGTGTTGCGTCACTTCAATAAATAAACATACAAATCAAGGGGAAATATAGTGGCAGTTAAAACTCGACTTCATCGTAGCGAATTGGCCGTTCCGGGCAGCAACCTACGTATGCTTGAAAAAGCGCCGACAGCAGGTGCTGATGTAGTCTTTCTGGATTTGGAAGACGCGGTTGCACCTGATGATAAAGAACAGGCTCGCAAAAATGTCATAGCGGCATTAAATGATATGGACTGGTCTGCATGTTCTGTTTCGGTGCGAATCAACGGACTCGATACACATTGGTGCTACCGCGATATCGTAGATGTGATGGAAGCCGCCGGAGATAAGCTCGATACCATTCTGATTCCCAAAGTTAATAGGCCGGACGATGTCTATTTTGTCGCAATGCTGATGGAGCAAATCGAAGCGGCAAAGAAATTCAAGCCGGTCAATATCCACGTACTAATTGAGACAGCACTCGGCATGGCGAATATCGAACAGATTGCTCAAGCATGTCCGAGCCGTATGGAGGCGATGGTATTTGGTGTGGCCGATTACGCAGCATCCACACAGGCCCGCACGACCAATATGGGCGGCGCTAATCCTAATTACGCCATGCTTACCGACGCCGATGAAGCTGGCAAGCGGACACGTCATTGGGGTGATCAATGGCATTACGCGCTATCAAGACTGGTAGTTGCTTGTCGCGCTTATGGCCTGAGACCGATTGACGGTCCATTTGGTGACTTTAACGATCCAGAAGGATTTTTGGCGGTTGCAGGCGGTGCAGCTGCACTGGGAATAGAAGGAAAATGGGCCATCCATCCGTCACAAATTGCATTAGCCAACGAAGTATTCACACCCAGCGAGGCAGAAGTTAGTCGTGCCAGAAGTATTCTGGAAAATATGGAACAAGCCGCGCGCGAAGGCAAGGGGGCGGTTTCGCTGAATGGTCGCCTTATCGATGCGGCATCCATCAGACAGGCACAGGTTTTGGTTGCCAAGGCAGATCAGATACAGGCGGCCAAGCCTGGACTTAAGTGAGTAATATGCTATGAATATTCATGAATATCAAACCAAAGATTTGCTTAAACATTATGGCGTTCCGGTACCACCGGGGCGCGTCGTTCACACTGACGCTCAAGCGGCCACTGTTGCGGAAGAAATAGGCGGGTCACGTTGGGTTGTCAAGGCACAGATTCACTCCGGGGGCCGGGGCAAAGCGGGGGGTGTCCGGGTAGGCAATAGTATTGATGAAGTAAGAGTCATCGCCGACGAAATAATTGGCAGCCTTCTGGTTACCCATCAAACTGGGGCTGAAGGCAGGCTTGTCCGTCGTGTCCTTGTTGAACAAGCGAGCAACATTGTGCGTGAGTATTACATTGGACTGATTATTGATCGTGCCACACGGCGAATCACTTTGGTTGCCTCCGCCGAGGGGGGGGTGGACATAGAGGTGGTTGCGAAGCAAACCCCGGAACGAATCATCCGGGAAGTCATTGATCCAGCAGTGGGCCTGCTCGATTTTCAATGCCGCAAGATTGCCTATAAGGTCGGCTTGAAAGGAACGCTATTGCCGCAGGCAGTAAAGGTCATGAAGGGTCTTTATCGCTGCATGCGAGACAATGATGCCATCATGGCTGAAATCAATCCGCTGGCTATTGTGGACAATGGCCAGCTGTTGGCACTGGATGCAAAAATGACTTTTGATGACAATGCAATGTATCGCAGACCGACCATTTCCGAACTACGGGATTTTGACGAAGAGGATCCAAAAGAGGTTGAGGCGACTGGACATGGTTTGAATTACATTGCACTGGACGGTGATGTGGGTTGCATCGTCAATGGTGCTGGTCTGGCAATGGCAACCATGGATGCGATTACTCTACATAACGGAAGACCGGCTAATTTCCTGGATGTAGGAGGCGGGGCTACACCGGAAAAAGTCGCTAATGCTTTCCGCATTGTGCTGCAGGATCCCGCCGTTAAAATTATCCTCATTAATATTTTTGCCGGGATCAACCGTTGTGACTGGATCGCTACAGGAATTATTCAAGCCATGCGTGACCAGAATATACAAATGCCCATCATCGTACGGCTGGCCGGTACGAATGTTGAAGAAGGACGGGCTATTCTCAATGCCTCTAAATTCCCATTTATTATCGCCAGTAATCTCAATGATGCTGCCGCAAAAGCGGTAGCTGAAGTTAACAATATTGTACAAAAAGTGACACCGCTAAAAAAGGAACACTCATGAGTGTGTTATTAAATAAAGATTCGCGCGTAATCTTTCAAGGGTTTACTGGGCAACACGCCACCTTTCACGCCGAAGAAGCGATGAAAATTGGTACTAAGGTGGTCGGGGGTGTAACGCCAGGCAAGGGCGGAACGCAACACTTGGGCTTACCTGTATTTGATACCGTTGAAGAAGCAGTGCAGGCAACCGGCGCAGACGTTTCCGGTATTTTCGCCCCTCCCCCCTTCGCCGCCGATGCAATCATGGAAGCGATTGATGCGGGGATCAAAACAATTGTTGTCATCGCGGATGGCATACCTGTTCAGGATATGGTGCGTGTGGAACGCTACCGGCTGGGTACCAACTCGATTATCATCGGCCCGAATACACCCGGCATTATTACACCAGGCGTGGGCAAGGTTGGCATCATGCCTTCTCATATCTACAGCCCGGGAAGAATCGGAATTGTTTCACGCTCCGGCACACTAAACTATGAAGCTGTCGCCCAGATGAGCGAACTCGGCCTCGGCCAATCGTCATCTATCGGTATCGGAGGCGACCCCGTCAATGGAACTGACTTCGCGACTGTGCTAAAAGCATTTGAAGATGATCCAGATACCGATGCAGTGCTGATGATCGGTGAAATCGGAGGGCCGCAGGAAGTAGATGCGGCTCGCTGGGCCAAGAAAAACATGCGCAAACCGCTAATTGGCTATGTCGCCGGCTTATCGGCCCCCCCCGGACGCCGCATGGGCCACGCGGGCGCGATTATCAGCAGCGAGTCTGATACGGCAACCGCTAAAATTGACATGATGGAAGCACTGGGTATGTTCGTTGTACGTAATCCAGCCGACATAGGGGCTACCGTTTTACGGGCTATAAAGTCGTAATAAAAATGCTGTTATTCCCACCTTTCAATAAGATGAAATCAGGCTTACGTCCGGACAGGTGGGAATCCCGTGAATTGAAGCCTACCCATTTTTGAATGGCTGGATTTCGATACGGCATCACTTGACTAGCCGATTTTTATCTTCATCCCAGATAATCCATTAGACCTGATTTGCGCGATGACAGGCATTCCCCCTTTTGCAAAGGGGGAGGCTGGTTAAATTTCCTAATGGATTATCCGGGTTCATCAGAATAGACAATGTTTTCTGCATTGTTCACTCGTCCCCGCCTTGTTCCACTATCGAATTGAAATTGGAATAAAATAGCGCCTTTCACAAATCACGCCGGTTTTGTCACATGCTCACATTTCAGCAAATCATCCTGACGCTACAACAATTCTGGGACAAGCAAGGTTGCGCTCTGTTACAACCCTATGATATCGAAATGGGCGCAGGCACTTTTCACACCGCCACCTTTCTGCGTGCGATCGGCCCGGAGCCTTGGCGCGCCGCTTATGTGCAGCCTTCACGTCGCCCCAAAGACGGGCGCTACGGCGAAAATCCCAACCGGTTACAGCATTACTACCAATATCAGGTTGTGCTCAAGCCTTCACCCGCCAACATCCAGGAACTCTATCTCGACAGTCTGCGCGCGCTGGGCATTAATACCGGTGAACACGATATCCGCTTTGTGGAAGACGATTGGGAGTCGCCTACGCTGGGCGCATGGGGCTTGGGCTGGGAAGTGTGGCTGGATGGCATGGAGGTGACGCAGTTCACCTATTTTCAGGAAGTGGGCTCGCTGCCCTGTCGCCCAGTACTGGGCGAAATTACTTATGGACTGGAGCGTCTGGCGATGTATTTACAGGACGTGGAGAACGTATATGACCTGGTGTGGGCCAAGAATGGCGACAGCGTAGTGACGTACGGCGACATATACCACCAGAACGAGGTGGAACAATCCAAATACAACTTCGAACACTCCAACGTCGAGATGCTGTTCCGACACTTCAGTGAATATGAAGCCGAAGCCAAGCGCTTGATCGCCGCCGAACTGGTATTGCCCGGATTCGAGATGGTGATGAAGTGCTCGCATAGTTTCAATATGCTGGATGCGCGCGGCGCTATTTCGGTGACCGAACGCGCAGCTTACATAGGCCGCGTGCGAACGTTGTCCAGGCTGGTGGCACAGGCTTATTACAACTCGCGCGAAGCACTTGGCTTCCCGATGTGCAAGCCCAGGGAGACAACATAATGAAGCAGACTTTATTGATTGAGCTGCTTACCGAAGAGCTGCCACCCAAGGCGCTGGAACGTCTTTCCATTGTTTTCGCCAACGAAGTCTTTACTGAATTGCGCGAGCAGGAGCTGGCGGGCGAAGATAGTAAATGTACGCCTTTCGCTACTCCGCGTCGGCTGGCCCTGACAATTACCAATGTAGCATCGCAGCAGGCTGATCGTGTGATAGAACGCAAAGGCCCCACAGTAGCTGCCGGGTTGGATGCCGAAGGCAAACCCAGCAAAGCGCTGGAAGGTTTCATGCGTGGTGCAGGTGTGACGTTCGAACAATTGCAACGTAATAACGACGACAAGACCGAATATTTCGTCGCACGCATAGAAAAAAAAGGCCAGCCCCTTGATGTCTATTTAGCCGACTTCATAACTCAAGCTCTGAAAAAACTGCCCGTCCCCAAACTGATGCGCTGGGGCGACTCCGACCACCAGTTTGTACGTCCCGTGCATGCTTTGATTATGCTGCATGGGGAGCGCATAGTGCCCGGCGAAGTATTGGGGCTACAGAGTGGACGGTTAACGAGCGGTCATCGCTTCCTGCACACAGGTGACATCCCAGTCGTATGCGCAGATAGCTATGAAGAAGCACTGTTGACGCACGGCAAAATTATTGCCTCTTTTGAAAAGCGCCGCACCCGAATTGATGAATATCTCAAAGCCAAGGCGCACGAACTCAATGCGCGCATTAATCCATCCGATGGCCTGCTGGATGAAGTCACGGCGCTGGTGGAATGGCCGGTGGTTTATGTTGGTGAGTTCGAAGAGGAATATCTTGAAGTGCCGCAGGAGTGTCTGATACTCACCATGCAACAGAACCAGAAATATTTTCCATTATTGGATAATGACGGCAAGCTGCTCAATAAATTTCTGATTGTTTCCAACATGCAGGTGGACAATCCCAAGCACATTATCGATGGCAATCAACGAGTGGTGCGTCCGCGCCTGGCCGATGCGCGCTTCTTTTTTAACCAGGATCGAAAACTGACGCTGGAATCGCGCGTCGCCAAGCTGGGCAATGTGGTCTATCACAATAAGCTGGGCACACAGCTGCAGCGCATCGAGCGCATCACTACCCTGGCCGGTGCCATCGCGCGCCAGCTTAACGCTGAAAAATCGGTGGCTGAACTAGCGGCACGTCTTGCCAAGGCCGATTTGACTACCGACATGGTCGGCGAGTTTCCAGAACTTCAAGGCATTATGGGACGCTATTATGCGCTGCATGACGGCGAGAATCAGGTAGTAGCAGATGCGATCTCGGCGCACTACCACCCGCGCTTTGCCGGTGACACTCTGCCGCATGGCGCGGTGGCTTGTGCGGTGGCCCTGGCGGACAAGCTGGATACACTGGTTGGCATTTACGGCATCGGTCTGGTTCCCACTGGCGACAAGGATCCATTTGGATTACGCCGCCACGCACTGGGAGTGTTGCGCATTCTAATCGAGACGCCGCTGGCGTTGCCGCTAGATATGCTATTGCAATTGAGCAAGGATAGTTTCACCGCTGGGAAATTGAGCGACAGTGTCGTGGCTGATGTGCATGGCTTCATGCTCGAGCGACTGCGCGGTTATTTGCGCGAGCGCGATTTTTCTCCCGATGAAATTGAAGCGGTTGTGTGTCAAAACCCGACGCGCATAGATCTCGTGATGCCACGTCTGGACGCAGTGTGTACCTTTCGCAAACTGCCGGAAGCGGCGGCATTGGCGGCCGCCAACAAACGCATTCAGAATATTCTGAAGAAAACCGCCACGGTAGAAGTCGCGATTCAGCCCGAGCTATTGCAAGAAAATGCGGAACGCAGGCTGTATGAAGTGATACAACGTCTCTCACCACAGGTGGAAGCCGGAATACGGAAACAGGATTACACCGCTATGCTCACTTTGCTGGCCTCGGCGCGCGCAGTAGTCGATGAATTTTTCGACAAGGTGATGGTGATGGCAGAAGACCCTGCTGTGCGAAATAACCGTCTGGCCTTGCTGAAACAACTGGCTGACTTGATGAATAAAGTCGCTGATATCTCCAAACTGGCAACCTGAAAATGGGGCCAGCAATGAAGCTCATCATCCTTGACCGCGACGGTGTTATTAATTATGGCTCCACTCAATTCATCAAACACCCGAATGAATGGAAGCCGCTACCCGGCAGTCTTGAAGCAATCGCTCGCTTGGTGCAGGCGGACTATCGCGTGGTGGTGGCGACCAATCAATCAGGCATAGGACGCGGCCTGTTCGATATGCTTACCCTGAATGCCATTCACGATAAGATGCACAAAACGGTGGCGCAGGCAGCCGGGCGCATTGATGCAATATTTTATTGTCCCCATGCGGCGGAAGCCAACTGCTCTTGCCGCAAACCTAAAACCGGCATGCTGGAAACAATTGCCCTGCGCTATAACGTAAACCTGAAGGGTGTGCCTATGGTAGGCGATGCGTTACGCGATCTGGAAGCCGCAGCCAAAATGGGAGCACAGCCGATATTGGTGCTTACCGGCAAGGGGGCGAAGACCCAGGCCAAGGGCGGCTTGCCGGAAGGTACGCTGATTTATCGTGATCTGGCAGCAGTCGTTTCCACCCTCATTTAATGGCATTTCTAAAAAATCTAAATTTTTCATTCTCGCCTGCGCGGCAATGACGGTATTTTAAAATTTCTCTGATATGGTATTCATACGCTCGCTGATTTTTCTGCTGCTGCAAATCGTCATTACGCCGCTGTTTACGCTAATTGCAATACTCACCTTTCCGTTCCATCCGATTACACGCTATCGCATCATCTCGGGCTGGGCGCTTACCATGCTATGGCTATTGCGCGTGGTATGCGGCATCCGCATGGAAGTGCGCGGTGCCGAGAACATCCCAACTAAACCGTGTCTTGTACTGTGCAAGCATCAATCTGCATGGGAAACCATCGCGCTACAAAAAGTATTTCCGCCGCAAGTATGGGTGATCAAACGTGAACTGTTGTGGCTGCCTTTTTTCGGTTGGGGTCTTGCGATGACCAGCCCCGTTGCCATTAAACGCAGCGAAGGCCGCGAAGCAATTAAGCAGTTGCTGCGCCAGGGTAAAGAACGACTGGCGCTAGGCTTCTGCGTGGTTATTTTTCCTGAAGGAACACGCATTCCTTTTGGTCAGCGCGGCAGATACAAAATCGGCGGTGCACTGCTAGGTGCATCCAGTGGCGTACCAATCGTTCCTGTGGCACACAATGCAGGAAAACTGTGGGGGCGCGAATCCTTCCTCAAATATCCAGGCGTTATCACCATGAGTATCGGTGCTCCAATTGATCCGGCCGATCTCAAGGCCGAAGAGATCAATCGGCGCGTGGAAGAATGGATCGAAACCGAAGTCACACGACTGCCCTGATGCTCAACAAACTACGCCGATTCATTACCCCGCTGGCTATCGAACAACGCACAGTCGATCTGGTTGGCACTCAGGTTACCTATACCCTTAAACGTACTAGTCGACGCCGTAGCATCGGCCTGCGCATCGACAATCATGGATTGACGGTAAACATGCCACTGCGCGCCTCGGAGAAATGGCTGCACGATGTATTGCAGGACAAAGCGCATTGGGTGGTAAAAAAACTTGAGAATTGGCAAGCGAAGAAACCCATCTCGCCACAATGGCGGGATGGACAGTCCATCTTTTTTATTGGCGAGGCACTTACTCTGCGTGTGGTCATCAGCTTGTTTTCTACGCCACCGCTACTGCAAGGTGCACAATTGTTTGTGCATGTCACAGACAATGCTAACGAAGCATTAATAGAGCAAGCTGTCACACAATGGTATCAAGGCGAAGCGAAAAAACTGTTCAACGAACGCGTAGCTCACTACACACCCCTGATGGACGTAGCGCCGCGCATGGTGAAGCTTTCTTCCACGCGCACGCAATGGGGCAGTTGCACCACTCGAGGCGATGTGCGCCTCAACTGGCAACTTATCAAAATGCCGTTGCGTTTAATGGATTACGTCGTAGTACATGAACTCGCCCACCTTATCGAGATGAATCACTCTGCTGCATTTTGGCAGGTGGTCGAAATTGCCTGCCCCGATTATGCCAAGCGACGCAGTGAATTAAAGCAGTGGCAGATTTCACCGTCTTAGCAAGCTGAAAACTAATGGTACATTCCCCGTGATGCGCTACGATAACAAGGTTGAGAAGAGCGACCACCGGCATTTCGGCGCAAAAGAAAGCAGTTACAGATTCAGCACGACAGAGCGCTTGATGGCCGATTTTCAGAAAGACATTGCGAGGTGGAACGATGAAAACAGTAATTCTTGAGGTTCGCTCGCCCGAAGAATCGATGGCGAATTTTGTTCAATCTTGGAAGACTGGAAAACCAGAACGGGCTGCACGAATCGCGTTTGCAACGCCAGAGCTACTGTGGCAAGTTCTCACAACCAAGCGCTGGGCACTGCTAAAGGTTTTGTGTGGTGCAGGGCCAATCTCCATCCGGGAAGCTGCTCGCGCGACGTAAAGGCTGTCCACTCCGACATCACTGCCCTGCTAAATGCGGGCATTCTCGATCGCACCGAAAGCGGCGGCATAATCTTTCCGTTTGAAGCGGTCAAGGTTGAATTTTTGCTAAAGGCAGCGTAACGCTTCGGAAAAATACGCCGACTCTTCAGGGGACGTGCTCCGGCAATCCGAGGCACACCCTCTCATACTTTCCACTTCGCTAGTTACCCATTAAGGCCGGGTTCTCGCGGCGCCTGGCAAAAAAATAATTGCATCAGCCACCAAGCCAAGCGTGAGCGTAGCATCTGACAGCGGCAGATTGTGGGTGAGAAAATTGTAGATGGAGTAGATAATTAGGGTGATGTTGATGAGTGAAATGTTGGGCTTCATGTCATTCAACCCAACCTACCACGCTATTGAAGCATATAGTGCGATGTAGTAGACTTCTATTTACTTAAACCGAAATATCGGGTGGGTCACAGTGGCCCGGGAAAACCGGCCGAATACGATGCAGAAGATAGGTGGGCAATCATGAGCAAGCGCTTCCAAAATTGGGCTGAGACCTGGATCAAGGATAACATCCTTCCTGGCGCTAATCCCGACATCGAAAACCACGATGCGCGGGCAAGGCGGCTGATGGATGAAATGTACGCGGCGGCGGCGGCGGCCAACTTCTCAGACTTAGAGACCGCGGAGGAGCGGAAGCACCTTGCACCCCTGGTTTTGGCGGCGGTCGCGGACGACACCGAATTTGACTACGATACATTTACGCTCAAATATCTACTGGCGATGGAGTTTGAAGACGGCGACTGAGCCCCGCCCGTCCGACTTACTCATACCGGCTCACCAACGCATTCAGCCATGTAAGGTGGGCACGGTTTTGTGCCCACCCGGATTCTCAAACATCGCGAATCGACTATCTGGCAACGGCGATTTTGGGAACACCAAATTTGTGATGAAAATGATTTTGCCCGCCCTGTCGATTACATTCATTTCAATTCGGTTAAACACGGGCATGTACAACGTGCAGTTGTTTGACTCCTGAAAATCAGTTCAGTGACATTTTCTCAGATTGACGAATTATTCCAATCAGCGCGCGGGAATAAATCAGTGTTTCCTTAGAACTGACTCCAATGCCCTGCCACTAGTCTGGCTCCAATCCCATGCAAAGGTTGAGACAGGCCTGTCATAATGCACGCTGCGAAATGTATCCCTCCTTTTCCCACCGCCAACGCCATAACTCAAAATGGAGATTCGAAATTGAATTACTATGCGATCATTCTCGGCCTCTTCATCATCGGTGGGTTTGGTGCCGTACTATGGGGCTGGATCATTTTTGCCAAGGCACGAAAAACGCTACGCTGGCCCATGGTGGAAGGCATCATTGAACAATCCGCGCCCATGTCAGAAGCTAACGATCTGCTACCACACATCCAGTTCAGCTACACAGTGGCTGCGCATATTTATCAGCGCACACTGGAGTTTCCAGATGGTACCAACCCATCGCCGGAGCTCGCCGCCAGCTATGCCAAAAAATACCCTGCCGGTGCCAAAGTATCCGTGTATTACAACCCGGATCAGCCTGATCAAGCCACACTTGAGCCCGGCCTGGCCAGGGGCGACTGGATGATACCCACCTTGGGAATTGCCGCAATGGCCTTGGGGATCTTCGCCCTTTTTTTCAGCAGCTATAATTGAGAAGCGCACAGGGTCAGCCAAACGCAGAATACTTATCGGTGCGTCCGCACCAGCACGCTAGACAAGCCGCCTCCAAAGATGTACAGTAACACGTACATCTTTGGAGGCTAGTTATGGATGCGATTACCTATACCACCGTTCGTGCAAATCTCGCGAGTGCCATGGACCGCGTTTGCGACGATCACGAACCCTTGATCATTACCCGCAATGGAGAACAATCCGTCGTGATGCTCTCACTCGAAGACTACAAATCGCTGGAAGAAACTGCCTACCTCTTGCGCACCCCCGCCAATGCCAGGCGCCTTCTCGCTGCCATCGTGCAATTGAATGAAGGTAAAGGCGTTGAACGGAAGTTGGTGAAGTGAGGCTGATCTTCGCTGATGATGCATGGGAAGACTATCTATATTGGCAGAAGCAAGACAAGCGCATGATCGAGCGAATTAACAAGCTGATACGTGAGACACAGCGGGAGCCCTTCGCGGGAATAGGCAAACCCGAACAATTGAAGCATGCCCTTTCAGGGTTCTGGTCACGCCGAATTACGGATGAGCATCGCATGGTGTATTGCATAGAGAGTGGTGCATGTATGATCGCTCAGTTGCGTTTCCACTACTAAGATGCCCAATCGGGATAGGAAGAAGCCTCTAGAATAAATGGGTTAAATGGCAGGGTTAAATCGAGTCTGATCCCATTCCCAATTTTTGGGCTTTATGTCATTCAACTCAACCTACCGGGCTGAAGATGAGTTCACAACATCGCAAGAAAGGACCCGATGTACAAAGCTAGCGTAGGGTTTCACAGATTGGGCATTCTAGTTGGAACCATCTCAGTAATTGGCTGGGTCACTTACGTAGCCATCGCCTCAGACGGCTTCACTTCAGTCAACCCAGTGGGCTGGGTAGCAATTCCAACAGTGGGTCTAGCTTTTTTTGCTTTTGGTTATGGAATTATTGTTGGTATTCATTGGGTAAAATCTGGTTTTCAGAATGGCGATTAAATGGGATTAGACTATTTAATCTTCAATTTAAATCGAGTTGAGCCCATTTCTCACGACTTGAGGGATATCTTCATGTCGTTTTTATCAGGAAAATTAGGGTCTGCTAAATTTTCACATCCAATTAAAACAATGCACTGCATGGATATTTTTGGATTACACACCTCGAAGGTGCCTTTGTCGGCATTTTTTCGGGTGTCTATTTTACGTTAGGCCACTCTTATGAGTAGAACTGAGATCGATTCAATCTCCTATAAGTGCCCTTGTGGCACGGGCACGGTCGAGCAGACCATTATCTCGACTGATTACGTCTTCCCCTCCGCAGAAGTCTCGTACAAGTTTCAATGCACCGAGTGCACGAAGGTATGGCGGCTTTCAAATGGTCGTCTGGTTCTGAAAGAGAGTGAAAAGCCGTACATTGAAGCCAGCAAGGCGTGTCGAGAGGCTTACAAAGCAGTCCGTCAATGCATTCGGCAAATCGCAAAACGTTACTGCGACCAGCAATCTTCCCTAACAAAGAAATCCGAATTCGAGCACTTAGTGACTATTGGGCGCTTCAGTAAAGGCTACGCAACGTACCTCAAATGTAGAAGAGAAGGCAAAACCATGTCTGAAGTTTTGGTGCACGAAGATCCGTCTTCGCGGGGCGAAGTGTTGCAGTGGGCCAAATCCGTTTCTGCTTCCGTTGGGTTCTCCGGCCAACTTGAAGAAGTGCTTGATCGGCTTTCTATGAGAGAAGAAGCCCTTGGCCAAGCTGAGAAGCAAATTGTGTCCAAGTCCCTATGAGTATCGGACATCGGCCTAACCTCTCAGTCAACCGGTCAGCCCAAAAGCTGCGCTTTTGGGTCCTCCGCGCTTCGCGCTCCGGCTGTCGGTTACCTTGAACGTTTAGCGCGCATGGTGCCGAATTTATGAGCCATGTAGGGTGGGCACGTCTTTGTGCCCACGCGAATTCGTCATTTTGGAGTAGACAGCTATGTTACGTTATCGCCGCGCAATGGCTGCTGGCTCAAGCTATTTCTTTACGGTAGTCGCTTACCGGCGGCAGTCGATTCTGTGTGACGAAGCGATTCGCAACGCATTGCGCGCCTCAATCGAAACGGTGCGTGTGGCGCGTCCTTTTGTCATTGATGCATGGGTATTGTTGCCTGACCATTTACATTGCGTGTGGACATTACCTGACGGTGATGCCGATTTTTCCACCCGTTGGATGATAATCAAGCGAGCCGTTTCTTTGGCCTGCAGAGAAAATTATCGTCGTGCCGACTGGGTAACTGCATCAAAACTCAAACATCGCGAATCGACTATCTGGCAACGGCGATTTTGGGAACACCAAATTCGTGATGAAAATGATTTTGCCCGCCATGTTGATTACATTCATTTCAATCCAGTTAAACACGGGTATGTACAACGTGCGGTTGATTGGCCTCATTCGACATTTCACCGCTATATGCGTGATGGGGTTTATGCGCATGACTGGGCTATTGCGATGGAAAGTGCGGTGCTGGGGTATGATTGACGCTGCCCGCGTGGGCACAAAAACGTGCCCACCCTACCACTGATAAAAACTGCGACCTTGCGACCACTACCTCGGCGTGTTGATGAAATTCAATTTCAGTCACTTCCAGTCTTGCCTTTATAATCCCGTTTTGTTCCATTTTAGTGAGAATACAATCATGCGTATGACCGGTATTATGGTGCTGTTGGCACTCCTGTTGCAGAGCTGTGGGCACAAGGGGCCGCTATTTTTGCCACCAGCGCAGCCTGCTATCCAGCCACTTCCTGATCAAAACAAACAGCTATGAACGATTATTTCAAATATCAGAGTAACCAGCTTTATGCCGAACAAGTATCTCTGGCTGATATCGCACAGCGATTTGGTACGCCATGCTATGTGTACTCACACGGTGCGCTAACCGATAGCTATCACCAGTTTGCTGAGGCATTCAAAGAACGCGAGCATCTGATCTGTTACGCGGTAAAGGCCAACCCCAATATCGCCATCCTGAATCTATTTGCTAAATTGGGGGCCGGCTTTGATATCGTTTCCGGTGGCGAATTACAGCGTGTGCTCGCGGCTGGCGGCGCAGCGAATAAAGTGGTGTTTTCCGGTGTGGGCAAGACAGTGGCAGAAATGCAGCTGGCCTTGGAAGCCGGAATTCTGTGCTTTAACGTGGAATCGGAAGCGGAACTCACACGCCTGAATGAAGTAGCCAGACAAATCAACAAGGTGGCATCGGTCAGTCTGCGCGTGAATCCCGACGTGGATGCCAAGACGCATCCTTATATTTCCACCGGCTTGAAACAAAACAAGTTTGGCATCGCGTATACAGAAGCGCTGGCGTTATACCGCAAGGCGAGCGGGCTACCGCATCTGCGCGTGCTAGGCATGGATTGCCACATCGGTTCGCAATTGACCGAACTCAGCCCCTTTATCGCAGCGACAGAAAAAATGCTGGTGCTGGTAAACGCGCTGGAAAGTGAGGGAATTCATCTTGAGCATCTCGATATGGGCGGTGGACTCGGTATCCGTTATCTGGACGAAACCCCGCCTGCCATTGCCGATTATGCCGGTGCGCTACTGAGTGCTTTGCGAGGACGCAGCGAAAAAATCATTATTGAGCCGGGACGGGTGCTGGTTGGCAATGCCGGCGTGCTGCTGACCAAGGTTGAATATCTCAAACATGGCGAAGAAAAACACTTCGCCATCGTCGATGCGGCGATGAACGATCTGATGCGCCCAGCCTTATACGATGCCTATCATCACATTCAGCCAGTACAGCCAGGTAATATGCCTGCGCACCAATATGAAGTAGTGGGACCGGTATGCGAAACCGGCGACTTCCTTGGGAATGCCCGTCAACTGGCTATCTCGCAGGGTGATCTGGTTGCGGTGATGTCGGCTGGCGCCTATGGCATGAGCATGAGTTCAAACTACAACACACGCCCCCGTGCAGCCGAAGTGATGGTGGCCGGCGAAGTCATGCAACTTATCCGTGAACGCGAAACGGTGCAGCAGTTATTTGCCGGCGAAAAACTTTTTTGTTAGCAACAAAAATATTTGTTGCGTACCATCTTCAGGAGATGGCTAATTATTGAAACTCTCCACGAGAGAGCTTCAAATCAAAAATAAGGAAATTGCTTATTCTCTTTTTTATAGCTGTCGGTCTATTATGCTGCTAGAAGATCTTCCCGCTACACGCCATCTCTTACGATCAACAAACAAGCGCTGCAAGCTGACGTTATCTTCTCCCCAACTTGATGGTTGGGATTACCCTTAAGTGTGAGTTTGACTCTATAAACAGGAGAATACCCATGGTAAAGAAACGTGTCGCCACCCCAGCACCTCGATCTGTAGCAGCAGTGGCCAAAGAATCTGCCCCAAAAACCACGCGCCCGGAATCCGAATCCAGACGTGTAGAGCCAGATGAAAGAAGTGTAGCGAAAAAAATTAGCAGAACGCTGGATGCTTTCCCTGACAAAATTGATCTTAAAGACTGGGAATATCTGCCGACGCTGCAGGCTTTGCCTGACGAGATTGTTAACATCCACGCTGTTCCAGCCATTCTTGATCAGCGCGCGGAAGGCGCGTGTACGGGTTTTGCCCTTGCGGCAGTGATCAATTTCTTACTCCATCAACGCAAGCTCAAGCGTCTCATCAGTCCGCGCATGATTTATGAACTTGCCCGCCGCTATGATGAATGGCCGGGAGATAACTATTCTGGATCCTCGGCGCGGGGTGCCATGAAGGGTTGGGAGCGCCACGGCGTATGTACACAAAAACTCTGGCCTGACAATCTGCATGGTGCTGACAATTTTGATCAAGAGCGTGCCGATAAAGCAACCCTGACACCAGGCGGAGCTTATTATCGAGTCGATTTCAGGCAGGTTCGTCATGTGCATGCGGCCATTCATGAAGTCGGCATCGTGTATGCCACATTAATGGTACATGCCGGATGGGGTGAGCCCGGCCCTTCCGCCGTTTCACTCCAAGCGGGTGTCGGCAGTAAATCCAAAGAAATAAAAATTCCCGTGATCCAGCGTAAGGGAAGCGCAGATGGTGGGCATGCGATCGCCCTTGTCGGCTACACCTCTCAAGGTTTCATAATCCAGAATTCATGGGGGAAGGGCTGGGGTAAAGGTGGGTTTGCCTTGTTGCCGTACGAAGACTTCATGATTCATGCCACCGACGTTTGGGTCGCGCAGCTCGGTGTGCCGGTAAAGGCGGATCTGTGGGCTCAGGGCGCGGCGGATGTCACGAGCGGAACCTTCCGCGCGGGACAAGTTATCCCCCTGAACGAGATTCGGCCGTACGTAATCGACGTTGGGAACAACGGTAAACTCTCTGATCAGGGTAACTACTGGACCACGGAAGAAGACTTGAAAAGATTATTTCTGGAAACTATTCCGACCAAAACCAAGGCTTGGGCAAAACGACGCGTGATGTTATATATTCATGGAGGCCTGAATAGCGAAGAGGATGTCGCCAAAAGAATCATCGCATTTCGCGACGTTTGTCTTGCTAACGAAATTTACTCTCTGCATATAATGTGGGAGAGCGATTGGTTTAATACCACCAAGAACATTCTCAAGGATCAATTCGCTGCAGCTGATGAGCGCGCGGGCGGCGCATTTCTTGACCACCTGCGCGAGGCGAAAGATCGGGTGCTTGAATTAACCTTAGCCACCCCAGGCGGAAAGCTGTGGGGAGAAATGGTTCAAAACGCTGAGCTCGCTTCCAAACAAGCGACAGGCGCCATGCAGCTCCTCACAAAATATGCGAAAGAAGCCAAAGAAAGTCTTGGCAAGAAAGCAGAAGGCAATTGGGAACTGCATGTGGTTGGACACAGCGCCGGCTCAATATTCGCAGCACATGCCATTACGCAACTGGCCAGTCTGGGCATATCCTGGAAAACGCTCCAATTCATGGCGCCAGCAATTCGGATAGATCTGTTCAAAGAAATAGTACTGCCCAAGATAATCGATAAGACCTGTCCCAAGCCCAGTTTGTATATCCTGAGTAAGGTGGGCGAACTCGACGATGATGTCGGCCCTTACGGAAAATCCCTTCTTTATTTGGTCAGCAATGCCTTCGAAGGAACTCGGGAAGTACCCTTGCTCGGCATGCAAAAATTTCTTGAAGAGGATCCAAAATTACTGAACCTACTCAATAGCGCAGTCGATGGCCTGCCTGGCATCGTTATATCCGGGGCAGGAGACAAACCCGGCGCAATATCTAAAAGCGAGACCCACGGTGGCTTTGACAACGATCCCAATACCATGAACTCGGTTCTTGTCCGAATTCTTGGTGAAGTGCCCAAGACTCCTTTCACCGCTCGAGATCTGCATTTCTAGATCAGTATTGATAAATTGGCGCTGATTCAGTAGTGCCTATGTGAAGCCATATATATCAGGATATCAATATGAAACTGAGATTTTATACTCTAATAATGTGTTCATTTTTTTGTATTTCAGCGTTCGCTGCTCCAGCTTCATGGTACCAATGGAAAAGTAAATTAAATAACGAACGGTTCTGCGCACAAACTTCTCCAGGCGCGGGCTGGGAACAGGATAGTGACCCCTACAAAGATGCTCGTTGTGAAATTCGCACCGTCGTCAAAAATAACGTTTCACCTTCCAAGCCCGACATTAAGTCACGGCTTCCGCAATAACGTGTAACAATCAAAATTGTTATCGGAATCAGTAAGGAGCGCAAAACCATTTGCCAAGGCATAAAAGCGTGCGCTTGTCGCTCCACTGTCGCCATGAAACGATCAGCTTCTCCAGTTACTATTAGCATTATGAAGAGATTGTCCTGATCATTACCCTTGATCATTTCTTTCGATACTTCACATTTCCCATCACGCGAATGTCAGGACGGCCAATAAAAAGTCCGAGTGCTTTATGATGCACGCACAATCGACAATGAACGAAAGATATCGACATGGAAATTAATACCATGCAAGCAATTGGTGCGGGACTTTTTGCCTGCGCGTTGTTACATACATTTGCCGCAAAATCATTAGAAAGTCTCGCCTACCGTTACCCTCGACACGCAGGCCTATTTCATCTGTTAGGCGAAGTCGAGGTGGTTTTCGGATTCTGGGCATTCGTTCTGATTGTCGCGATGGCGCTGGTGTCAGGTGGAGCGGAAGCCATTACTTATGCTGAGTCACGCCAATATACAGAGCCTCTGTTCGTGTTTGTCGTGATGGTGGTAGCTGCCTCCCGGCCAATACTGGAGATCGTCAGGCACTTACTCGTATTAGTGGCACGCCTGACACCAGTACGTACTAACCTGGCGTTAGCTTGGCTGGGCTTGGCTGCCGTACCATTGCTGGGCTCGCTGATTACCGAACCCGCTGCCATGACACTTGCCGCATTAATGCTGGCACCACAAATTTTTCGGCAAGGAATTCCGGAATGGCTTAAATATGGAGCATTGGGCGTACTGTTTGTTAATGTTTCAATCGGTGGCACGCTGACGTCATACGCTGCACCACCGGTACTCATGGTTGCTTCGGCATGGAACTGGGACACTGCATTTATGGCGTCCACTTTTGGCTGGAAATCAGGCCTTGCCGTGCTGATTAACGCAACGGGAATCACATTCTTGCTGCGCTCGCATCTTCACGAAGAGGCTCTATCCATCATTGACAATCCCGCGCCCCAGGTTCCCTTACTGGTCAGCGCAATCCACTTGATATTTTTGGCCGCTGTCGTCACCTTGGCCCATCATCCTGTGCTATTTTTGGGATTATTCCTGTTGTTTCTCGGGTATACACAAGCCTATGAAAAATATCAAAACCCTCTGATTCTCAAGGAGGGCTTGCTAGTTGGTTTTTTTCTGGCTGGATTGGTCGTTTTAGGCGGTATGCAGCAATGGTGGCTGCAACCCATCGTTTCCAGTCTCGGCCCGACGGCCTTATTCTTTGGTGCCCTCGGACTGACCGCTATTACCGACAATGCGGCGCTCACTTATCTAGGCTCATTGATTGCCGGCATCTCAGATCAAGCAAAGTATATGCTGGTTGCGGGAGCAGTAGCCGGAGGAGGGTTGACCGTGATTGCCAATGCGCCTAATCCAGCCGGAGTGGCGCTACTCAGACGTGGCTTTAACGACGAATCGATTGGGGCTGTTGGCTTGCTGCTGGGTGCGCTGCCGCCGACTGCTGTTGCGGCGTTATTTTTTCTGTTATAGAAATTTAGAGGTAAAAAATACTCTCGCGCTGTTGCCGTGCTGTGCCAAGTAATGTGAACGACCAGTTAATACTGCGCGGATTTAATGTTGTTTGATTGGCCCTGAATTTTTGCTTGTATCGAAAAAGGGAAATGGAAATGCACACCTTTACGCCAAAAAGAAATCAACAACCGGTAACCTCCAGACTTGTCCCTGTAGCAAAACTGGTCGTTAGTTCTCCCGGCGATCGACACGAGCAGGAGGCCGAGCGCCTGGCCGAGCGGGTCACACGACTGTCTGGCCCCCTGATGCAACCGGCAGCCGGGACTACCCCTGCCAGCGGCGCAACGCTTCCGGATGAACTACGCTCTTATTTTGAACCACGTTTCGGGCATGATTTCAGCCGCGTGCGCGTGCATACAGATGCGCGCGCAGCCCACTCCGCCCAGGCCTTGGGAGCCCAGGCTTATACGCTCGGAAATAACATGGTGCTTGGCGCGGGACAGTATGCGCCACACACCGGCGCAGGCAGGCAGTTGCTGGCACACGAACTGGCACACGTCGTGCAGCAGGATAATGGCAGCGTCCCACCCATGATCCAGCGTCGGCTGTTGGTCACAGGTAGCAAGAAGGATATCCAGGCCGCCCTGTACCTGCTCGAGCCGGCCAGCGGCTTTACCCTGCAGCATGACCCGAAGACCCACGAGGTTACGATCACGGCTTCAAAGCTCAAGCCGCAGTCGTTCGTGCTGGCCGGCCAGCTGGCCACCATTATGAGCGACCCCAAACAGGATGCCGAGATCCATCTTGGCCAGGATCAGCCTGGCGTAAGCTTTGGAGCGTTTCCTGGCAGTTCGCAAGCACTCGATGATAATCCGGTACAAGAGATTCGTATCGACCAGATGATGGCGTTGGAGCGGGATGTACCCGGTGCCGGCGTGGCGAAGATGGCACACGAGATTGTTGAAAATTATGCTGGCCATGATCCGAAAGTAAAGGAAAATGCTTGGCAGTTTGCCTTTGGCGAAGCGCATAACAGAGCCCTGGATGTGGAAAACGCTATCGAGAGTGAACTGGGGCATCCTGGCGCCCGCCGCAATAGTTTTTCGGTGACCATCAACCCCGGCAAAGGAAAGCCGCCCTTCTTCAGGGAGATCGAAGATCGTGGGACTCATTTCCTTGTTTTGGATAAATCCAGCGATAAGGGCATTGTGTCGAACGCCCGCCGTGTGCCACGCGTCCGGGTGGCAAGCTACACCATCAATGGCTTTGTGGCCAATTCCACTACCCTGCCGAAAACGGCTGCTGCGAACTTGGCCGCTATTGTGAAAGACCTCAAGAAAAACCCGACCGCCTCGGCATTTGTAGAAGGCTTTGCCAGCCTCGGAAAGACGGCAGACGAAAATGCGCGCTTGGCGGATAAATGGGCGTTTGAGGTGCGTGATCAGGTGATTCTTCTGGCGAAAGACCAAACGGGCGTAAGCTGGCATCGCTTCGAAACGATCGGCCAGCCCGACAAATCCCGCAACAGCGTGGTGGTCACCATCGACCGCCCAGACATATAGCCTCACTCATCGTGGATAGGGTGAAACACATAGCATGGAAAGATTAGGTAGCAGGATGATGGACGTATCATCTCGAAGTTCTGGCCATAACTGATGCCTCAAGGGGCGATCGGTGATGAATTTTTAAAGGTGCTCTTATAAAGGTTTCCTGATTAGCCACGCTAATGAAGCGTTCAGGAAAGGACAAAATTACTAACGATGCTCGAAGCAGTCTGATTTTTTCCGCAAGCTACCCAGAATTCACGCAAAACGGATGAAGAACCTGGGCAGTTGAACCCACAAACCAAAAAACCAAATGTTTGCAAATGGGGAGGAGCCCCATATACGGTTATCCTGTCTCGATCAAACGGCGATAAGCCGCGGCCAATGCATCATCATCACCGACATTACCAGGAAAAATTACCACCAACATCTCGGCATAGCGCGGATGATCGGACGGGCAGCGCACCACTGAGCAGCCCGGTAGAATCTGCCCGAGTACCCGCGAAACCTTGAGCGCAAGCCCAACGGACAGCACGTCGTTCGAAGTGATGCCGCCTTTGCTGATGAGAAAGCCCAGTGTGGTCGGCAAGCCGCGTACCACGTCCATCAGAAACGCGGAAACTTGTTCGCCAAATGCCAAACGCGCGGCTTGGTCGGCAAAGCGACGTTCTGCGCGGCTGGTATAAATCACCGGTGTTGTACCGGCAGCGTGGGCAAGTGCGGCTTGATGCAATACTTCCTGCAATAGGTCGGAGCGTTCCGTGGCGATATGATCCACGTCCACCTCAATGGCAATGATGCCCGATTCTTTCAACAGCTTATTCAGTTGTGCCGTGGTCTTCTTGACATGCGAACCGACGATCACTGCACCGGGTTTGCCGTTACGCACGTACTGGCGCATGGCGCTGGCAGCCACAGGCTGAGACGGTAGTTGCGCCAGTGCGGCGAACAGGCTGGCGGCAGAGCGAAACAGAAAGCGCTTGCCACTGGCGACAGCAGTTTTCAATTGAGCGGCAAAGTAATTTAGGTCGGCCTGGGTTTCCGCATCCACTACACAGCACACGTTGTCATGCAGTCCCATCAAGCGCGCCGAGACATCACCACGTATTTGAGCGAGCAGAAAACGCTCGACCTGATTCGCTTTGATGCGGCCGGCGGTTTTTTCCTCGACATAATCGGGCAGGTAGCTGGTGGAATAGCCGAACACTGAGTCGCGCGCGAATTCGGTCTGGTGTACCGGTATGGCCACGCCATCGGCCATCAGATACTGAATGCTGTCGCGAGTGAAACGACCGCCTTCAAAAAAGGCCGGAATCAGGAAGTGCGCGTCGAAACCTGTAGCGCCGCCCAACTCTTCGCTCATTACATCGGTTTCCACCGGGTAATGACTACGCAGCGTGGAATCGAGACGGCTGACGAAAATCGGATTGAAATACAGCCCTTGTGCGGTCAGGCTGGTCAAGGTCAGTTTGAGGTTGCGGCACACTTCGCGCGTCACCATAGCGGCACGCAGCGCAGTCATGCCACGGGTGTTGGTGAGCACGAAGAAGAGCGGCGCGTCATCCAGCAACGCGGCACGCAGCGTGTCCTGATCCCAACGAGTCAGCAGTAAACAGGAATGCACCGTCTGTGAGCCGGTCGGACCATCGTCGAGCACGATAATCTTGGTTTCAGTCATTCCGGTTCTACTCTTTCTAAATGCTGGCGAGAGTATTCATTCCAGATTGTCCATTAACCCCTATATTTCCAGTTCAGCTCGTGGAATTTCACTCCAGGCACTGTCATAGCCAATAGTCATTGATGTACTTCTCGCCCTTGTCGCAAAAGAATGTAACGACATGTTCGATTTTGTGCCGCTCGCGTAATTTCTTCGCAGCAATCATGTGCGCGCCGGATGATGGCCCGACGAAAAGGCCATGTTCCCGCGCCAGGCGGCGCATCTCCTGCACAGATTCTACGGACTCGACCGCAATGACTTCATCCAGCAGCGCACGGTGGCGTTCAATAATACCGGGTACAAACCCGTCGGCGATTCCCTCGATCAGGTGTTTGCCGATCTCGCCACAGAGTATCGTGCATGACTCACTGGGTTCAAGCGCGACAACTTTGCACGTCGGGTTAATTGCCTTAAATGCCTGACCTACGCCGATAATTGTGCCGCCGGTACCAACACCACCAACAACCGCATCAGGGAGCACGCCCGCAGGAAGCTGCGCCAGAATTTCTGGCCCTAACCATTCGCGGTTCTCATCTACATTCCATTCGTTATCGAATTGCTGGGGGGCAAAATAACCGGGCAAACTACCCAGTTTTCTAACTTCGGCCAGCGCATCCGTAACATGGAAATCACCGATGATGCGTACTTCGGCACCATAAGCACGCGAGATCGCGGTACGTTCACGGCTCAATCCATTGGGCATTAACACCAGCATCTTGTAGCCTTTGACAGCGGCCACCATACTCATCGCGTTGCCGGTATTACCGCTACTCGCTTCCACGATCGTGTCGCCCGGTTTCAGTAAACCTTCACTTTCGGCACGCTCTATCATATATTTTGCAATACGCGCCTTGATGGATCCGGACGGATTAAGAAATTCCAACTTAACCCAGATCCCTTCAATCTGAATTAGTGGGGTTGAGCCGATAGCATCTAAAATAGTTTGCATAATTGAATTCAATCAAAAGTTGAGAATATAAAACCCGTCATTCCCGCATAGGTAGAAATCCAATTAGTAACAAGTTTTCGTTACACAGGACAAAAATCCTGAAAAATCGCTGGATTCCCATCGCAGCCTGCCCTCGAATCTTATAGTCGGTGGCGGAAATGATGGCAACTTAAAATTATATAGTATATGGAAGCCTCTGGTCTTTAGCATCAAACCTCCCACACCTATTTTCGCTTAATGCGATGCTTTCATGCCCGACCAACATATAACGCGATTCTCACGGTTGCCCGCGTAAACAGGCGGGTAGATCGTCATGGCTGATCTGCAATTTGCCTTCCGGTTCAAGCCGATTAAGAGCCTGTTCTGGACTAACGTTTCTCGAATCAACCCCTCAACTTCTACCCAACTATTCGATGAGCATGGCTCGTCATTGGGACAGGCTGGCGCTCATCACATTAGCAACCCCCCTAATGCAGCGGCAACGGCTCATCCATTTCGTTACCGGTCTGTTGAGGACAATCCACCGGTCCCTCATAATCAGATTTGGGCAATTCTTTTATTCGGCTGTCTACTTCAATGCCAAAGAACTTGAGTTCCGAACCCATGAACTTTGATAACAACAGACCCAGGTTCCGGTAATAGGCTTCATTCGCTCTCGCCGCCAGATTTTCACCGAACACGCCGGTCCATTTCCCGATATGCTGCTCAAGAAACCGTCTTTCCGCAGACAGGCAGATATCGATATTTTCTTCCATCGCCTGGTCCAGGGCATAGGCGATCTTCAATTCCAGAAAGCTCATGAACTCAAGCTCGACGGTGATCTGATCAAATGAAACCCCGGCATCGTCTTTCATCACAAAACCAAAGGCTTTATAGAAGCCACTGATGTCGCCCAGAATATTCGGCTGATTGAAGCTGTTTTTCCCATAGGTGGTTTCACTCGACGGGCAAAACATACGGGTTAAAAACATTTCGGTAAAATCCGGCTGGAGCGCGGTCACGTCGACGGTCTCGATCAGACTGGTAAAGGCCTGGTACTCTTCCTTCATATCATAAGGAAGCAGGTTGATTGAACTATCCAGATCGGCGGCAAGTTCGTGCAAAGTGGCGAGTCTATCTTTGTCTGGATAGACAAAGGCCATTGATAAAAACCTGTAAACATCTGCCCTCGCGAGGGCCAACTCTGTTTCCGATTTCGTCGTTAACATTCTATCCCCTTAAATAAAAAGTGGGGCGGCGTTTTAACGCCGCCCCCCTCATGTCAATCAATTACGACTATTCAATTTCAAGCGGTATCCAGCCTCCGTTTGAATAGTTCTTGCGTGGTCCCCTGTTGCCGCCAGCGCCATTATTGTGATTTTTGCCATCCCAGGCAGCAATCGCCATCATGGTTTTGGAGCCAGGCTTCAGCACGGCATCCTGAGCATCACCGGAGTTTAACGGACGTTTGATGACAACCGACCAGTAGCCAAACCGTCTGACGCCATTGGCGGTTGCATTATTCTGAGCCTGCCGGGTCAGTGTTCCGTAGCCAACCGCATTGAGCTCTTCCACCGGTGTTAACCGCTCAGGGTCAACTCTGCTGAGGTTTCTGAGCTTGAAGGCCGCCAGATATTGCCGCTGACCTTCATTATAACGTCTGATAGGGGTGTCAATTGTTTGACCAATTGCCGGGATCACTTCCGGATACATATCATAGTTGTAATTGGGGTAAGCATCCCTGACGTCTTGATATCCAAACTCGATATCCCTTTCCCAGGCGGCCTTCCAGTAAACAATGTGAACCGGATTCTCTTCGTCACCCATCATGAAGGAGGGCTCCGATCCTGCATTCACCGGGAACATAATGGCGATCGCATCAGAGAACTTGTCTTCCATGACTTCCGTTTCAGACTTGGTTGCGTCATACCACGTCAACAAGAAGGCAATATCCTTGTCATTATGGATAGACTTGATCTTCACCAAGGGCACGGACGCCACGACTAAACCCGGCATCACGATGTTCTGCGGCCCCATGGGAACTTCAGTGGCCGAAGCATCACTCCAGATCGTGGCCGGGGCTTGCTCCCAGCTTTGATTGTACTGATTATAAGACGTTTCCCTGACTGGATCTTCCTGATGCCAGGTCCGGTTCAGCGGGTCCATCGGGATTTCTCCCTTGACTGCCTTGGACTTGATGACGCCCTCGTTATACGTTTCCCCCCCATCCAGACGGACGGGTGGGAGCCTTTTGAAGGAACCATGGAACGCGTGACCCCCATACTGGCCAGGGTTATCAACCGCAATAATTGGAATCGCCAAATCTTGTGCCGGCCCGTGCGCAGCAGCACTCCCAAAGGCGGGAGTCGCAACCGGAATCATCAAGAGTGACGCAGCTATTAATAGTTTTTTCATCATCCGCCCCTTATGAGTTATTGGTAAGAAATGCGCCGGTCTTCAAGTTCTTGACCTGCCTGATGTAGACAGGCTCAGTCAACGGAACCCGGATAATTTCTTTGCCTTGTGGATCATAACCAACCGTCTCATTACCCTCAAGCTTGAACGTGTCGCAGATCCGTTCAGTCGTTCCAAAGAGTAACAACGCGGCCAGAAGCTCCTTGTCCTTGCCAGCATTCCGGTATTGCTTGATGGAGTTCTCAACGCCGGGGCCAAATACCTGGGACAGGAAATCAGGGTTAACATGAACAGGCGGCAGGTACATGTTGTTCGGCTCAGTACCAAACTGTGGATAGATCGGCAGTGCAATCTTCCGCACGTGCACCAGGAAGTCGATCGGGTTGTTTTCCCGCACTTGCTTGCTGTTGATCTTATCGTAATCGGCTGACTTGAAGCCAAACAGACGGATCTTTCCGATGCATTGCGTCACGCATTGCGTCATCAATCCCGCTTCTACTTTCGGATAGCACGAGATGCACTTTTCACCGGTCCGGGTGGTGTCGTTGTAAAACGACTTCTTGTACGGGCAGGCTGCAACACATTCTCTGTATCCGCGGCAGCGGGACGCATCAATCAACACGATCCCGTCTTCCTGACGCTTGTAGATCGCCTTTCTCGGGCACGCCGCCAGGCAGCCAGGGAAGGTACAGTGGTTACATATCCGCGGGAAGAAAAAACCCCAGTTCTTATGCGTCGGGCCCTTGATATAGTCCCCTTCGCCATCCAGGATCTTAAGACACTCATCTTCACCCAGGTTCGGATGCGCATAGTCCATTTCATCCGGCAGATAGCCCTTGATCCGCTGGTTCATGCCCAGGTCTTCAAAGATCGTCGTGCCGTTGTACTTGTTACCCGACCACGGTTGCGCCTGTTCTCCCAGCAGGGCCAGAACCTTCACATCCCAGGCCAGCGGATAGAATCCATAAGGCTTCGATTCCACGTTATTCCAGAAGATGGTTTCCTGGCCTTTACCGGCCGTCCAGGTCGTTTTGCACGCCATGGTACACGACTGACAGGCGATACATTTATTCAGGTCGAACAGCATCGATACTTGCCGACCTGGCCTGTTTTCTTCGTAGGGGTAATCCATTTCCCTGCCCAGCTGCCAATTTCTAACTTTTGCCATTGTAGATCTCCATTTACAAAATTATTTCACAATTTCAAGAACGCCGCCCCGCTTCAGGGCGGCGGCTGCACACCGTCATTAGCGGCTGATAAACCCGCCCTGGAGATAGGTCCTCATCTGAAGGCTCTCGTAGGTCGGCCGGTAGCCTTTAGCGGCAACATGCCAAACACCGCCGTTGACACCGCCCTTTTCAGCCAGCTCGATCTTCACATACGATTCCTTGGGAGCACCATTGGCGCAGTGGACGTCATTCTGCATCCCGATAATGATTTCCTGCCCGAAGACCTTCTTGTTGGCCACGGTGTCCGTCGTGTTAGTCGGGTTAATCCACGCGCGGGTGCAGCTTTGGTGGTTTCCGGAGCGGAACATGGCCTGATAGTTGGTCCGCGGGCTCTTCGCCAATCCATCCGCCCGGGTCCGCGCACCTTCCATACTGCCATACGTGGCAGCATAGGCGTTGTAGTACATCCGCATGGAACCTTGCGACATACCGGGGAAGTATCTGCATCTGACCATGAACCGGGCCAGCGCGTATTCCGGGGTGCCTTCTTTCCAGCCTTTGTAAGGACGGTCGCCGGGATCCGCATCCACCCAGATATAGTCGCCCTCATCGATACCAAAGCGCTTGGCGTCGAGCGGGTTGACGTCCACGAATCCTTCACCGACGGACGGTTGACGCTTGTCATGACGGTAGATGTCGCCAAACGGTCCCCACCACAGGGTCATCAAGTCCGTATCAATCGGAGTGGTGTGCGCGCCGTGCCGGTACTTCGGTGAATTGAAGCAGAACTCATACCCGTGCGGCCGCAGCGGATGGGTGGTCGCCATCAGCTCTTTGGTCGTCAGGATGACATTTCGACCTTGCCGGTTCTCGGCAATCTTGAGGCTGTTGCCCATTCTTTCCAGACCGCGCATTTCAGGGGTTTCCATCAATGCAAACGCACGGCTGTTACCGACGATGACGTTCGGCTCGTAGTGGCTTGAATCAATCGGGGTACGATACACGGTAAGATTCTCGCCGCCATCAATCAACCGCGGGTCATCCATGTAGAATTCCAACCGACCGCTCTTGGTGTACCAGGGCAAGCCGCCGCCTTCAGCCGTTTGTTCCCAGCCGCTGATTCTCGGATAGGTTCTGGCCATGAAGATGGTCGGAACGCCGCGCTTGGCTTTTTCGCGGATTTCAGCAAAAACCATCCCGCGGGTGGCAGAGCCGGCGTTGAGAACCCGTTGGCCATAAACTTCGGAATCCCGGTCTGCCGGATTGCCGGCCGGGTTGGTGCCCACAAACTTGAAGTAGTCGGCAAACCGTTGATCACCGGTCAGCGCGGTAAAGGCTCTGAAGATGCCAGCAGGCACTTCAGCATCGCCTACGGTATCCTGGAACCGTCTCAACGGGGTGATCGGGGAAACGGTCAGGAACGGGTTGGAGCAGGAGCAGGCCATGTCGGTATGCTTGTTTTCCAACCAGGAGTCCACACCCCAGACGATGTCGGAATATTCGCACGATGCCGTCCAGTTCCAGTCACTGTAGAAGATCGCTTCCCATCTCGGCAGGGTATTGACGACCATGTCGTAGTGACCTTTGGCATTGCCCAGTGAGGAGTTGGAGTTCGCTTGCCACAACACCTTGGTCGGTGCCGGCATATGGCCGGGATCCGTCAGCAACCGGGTTCCGTTCCGTAAAGGCCGATCGCCATAGTTGTAGTAGTGGGCCGATTCGTCATCGGTATAGTGCGCCAATTTGGTGACCATCTTACGGCCATCCAGCTCAGGATTGAACGGATCTTCCAGAAGGTACTGACCAAACCCGCCAAAGACGGACTGTCTGTAGTTACCCACGTAGTTACCAAACGTACATCCGCCAATATGGCCAACGTTATCGCTCAGGGCCGATAACAGCATGAAGCCACGATCCTTCAGGGTCGAATTGAAGTAGTGATTGGTACCCGCACCCGTACTGATGATGCCTTGCCCTCTGTGCTTGTGGAACAGGTTGGCCAGGTCAACAATGGCTTCCATCGGAGCGCCGGTCATGATCGAGGTGTTCTCGGCCGTGAATTCCTCCAGGTATTCTTTTTGCAACTGGAATACCGGTGCCACCTTGATCTTCTTGCCGTCGACCAGGGTCACTTCATACTCGCCGGTCAAGGCCGATTCGACGCCCTTCGCCGCATAGCGCGCGCCGCATTCATCCCGCGTCAGCGGCACGGCTTTGTTGGTCTTCTTATCCCATACTACATTGTCGCCCCAGAACTTGCGGACTTCTTCCGAAACAAAGGCCGTAGCTTGAAAAGCTACCGGTTGCGTCGGTTCTTCACCCGGCTTCATCACCTTGAGATGGTGCGTCAGTTCGGCCAGCTTGTAGTCCGGAAAGATGTCCGAGGCCTTCAGGTTTTTCCAGTTATCCGTTCTGATCAACAGCGGCATGTCCGTATTGGCTCTCAGATAATTCTCGTCGTATTGATTATTCTTGATGAGCAGATGGCACACGCCCAGACCCAGCGCCGGATCCGTACCGGGCCGAATAATAATGACGTCATCCGCCTTGTTCGCGGTCGCGTGATAGTCGATGGAGATGTCGACGATATGGCAACCCTTGAGCCGCGACTCGCTGACCCAATGAAGGTCGGGCATCTTGGTACAGACGAAGTTGTTTCCCCAGAATACAATCAGCTTGGCGTGCTCATAGGCCATGAACTCGTAATCCAACTGTTGGTGACCTGAAACCATAGGACATCCGGGCGCCAGATCGGTATGCCAGGAGTAGCTGTCCATCACTTTGGCGCCACTCGCTTCGTCCGACCCGATATTTCTGACATAGGCGTCCAGCAGTGCCAATCCTTGCGCAAACCGCTTCAGCGAATAGATTCGTAACACGCCCAGGGCGGCCATCCCCGCACGGAATTTCATGACCTTACAGCCGCAGCCGTGCATCGACGCAATCATCTCCGGGTCATAGCCTTGGCGCGTCAGCAATGCAGCGCCTTTGTCGCCGGCATAGGTCCGCGCGATGTTCTCCAATGCGCCAGCGGCCAACGCGTACGCCTCGGTCCAGGGCAGCTTGATGAAGGGCTCTTTGCCGCGTTGCAGATACTTTTGATCGGGGAAGCCGTTTGCGCCCGTCCGCGGATAGCCCGCTTCTACCCAGGCCTTGAAGCCGGCTCTGACCATCGCGCCCTTGGGCCGTCTGTCAGAATAGGCCTTTCTGTTCATGACCATGCCCTTGTTACAGATCCGCGGCTCCCACCGGTGACTGGAACGGTTTCCATCCATATCTTCGGCATCTCCGTAGCCGTACGACGGCGAGATGCGGATGACGACGTCATTCTTTACGTGGGCCTTGAGCAGGCAGTTGTGCGTGTCATTCGGCGCACACAGAAATATAAATTCGCTGTCAACATGGAACATGTCCCGGTAAACCTTCTCCCAGTCTCTATTCGGGTAGGACTTCAGAGGGTTGTCAACGACATACGGCTTCAGAAACGGTGAAGCTGCAAAGGCGTTATTGGCCATTACAGCGAGTCCGGCGGTGGCAGACAGCTTCAGAAAGCTGCGCCTGCCTATGTTGTTCTTGATTTCCATCATTTAGTCACCCCTATGTTAATTTAAATTAAATTAGTTCTTAACTTTTTGTTGATAAATGGGCTGCATTCATCAACAACGATTAATGCCTGTTCCCAATGCAGTAAGTTGTCTGAATTTAGTTCTGCTGATTTTGCTGAGCTGCATAGTCAAAAAGTTCTTAGATTAAGATTCAAAATTGAAAAAAACATCCCGTAAATTATAAAATTGCTATCTCTTCAAAGTTCAATAAATACGTTATAGATAAATCCCAACGCCGAAATAGTATGAGCGTGCTATTTGGGTTTGTATGTATAGCTCCTGACATATAAAAAAATAAATATTGTGCCCATTTCATAACTCATGCACGGCTGATCCTTATTGCCTTCTTAGCAAAGATTTACCTATAAATTTCTAACCAGTAAACCATCACCCGCAAAAAAGTGAGAAGTATCGTAAGCAAGAATGTTGGAGTTCTCATGCCACAAATTTGAACTTGTTCATCACTACACTGTCTCTCGACGGTTCTATCGAAATTTGCATCATTGCTATTGCCCTACACGTAGCTGCATTCATGTTGACTCATCAACCTTTGTATAGGTACGCTATAAAAATGGCGCGCTGTAATGATTATCAAGCGCAATATTTTCATGACTGAGGAAATTGCAACAAAGACAATACAGGCATGGAATACAAATACAGAAGTGCTGGGATTTCTAAAGCTTCAGGATAGGTGCTTTTTGTACTTCGGTAGGCCAAGTAACGGAAGAAATGATCGAACAAAATTTGGAGCAGCATTATTGAAACCTAAGCTGGACAACTATTTCAATAATGAAACTGGGATTAAGACGCGTCGTTTAATTGATGAAAATTTTGTTTCACAATACTAGTCAGTTTTCTTACTCATAAGGACGTTCAACATGTACAGGCTTTTAGGAGGTAATTATTAGCTCTCCCCACAAGCTCGCTCCAGGCGTTTGCGGAAATACGCCTGACCCTGACGAATCTGATCTTCCCGTAGTAACAAAGAGAGTGAGTCCGCCCAAAGGGTGGACAATTGAAACTCACACTCATGAACGGGGGCAATTGCTTTGTATCATTTCCGGCAACATGCGCGTTATTACCGACGAAGGATCCTGGATCACCCCACCTGGCCAGGCATGCTGGGTTCCCAGTGAGGCTAATCATTTGGTAACTTTCTCACAATCCTCAGAGTTTCGAACAATTTCTATTCGCTCTGATCTGCTAACTGACCTTCCCAAAAAATGTTGCGTCATAAAACTTTCTCCATTGCTTAGAGAACTAATTCTTACTGCAATCAAAATTGGTTGGGACTATCGACTTGAAAGCTATGAAGCAAGGCTAATGCAATTGCTTATTGAAAAAATCTCCTTGGAAAAGGAAACCCCATTTTTTATACCCGAAGGCCGCGATTCAAGACTTAAAAAAGTAACATCCGCCATGCATGAAAATGTACGCATAGACTACACTTTAAAGCATTGGGGCAACGTCGCAGGCGCTAGTCCAAGAACCCTGGCCCGACTGTTTGAACTCGAAATGGGAATGTCATTTTCAACTTGGAGACAACAACTATGCCTTCTACGCGCCATAGAAATGCTGCTTAAAGGGCAAAGCATAACTACTACGGCGTTTATGCTTGGGTATAGTAGTGCGGGCAATTTTACATCTATGTTTACTCAAGCAATGAGTAAATCACCCACTGCTTATCTTAGAGAATGGAACATTGACAAAGAAATTCTTTGAAATAAATTATAGGCAACAATTGGAGGCTCCAAAAAAGATTAATTGCTTGTCGGACTCTGCTCTTTAATTTGCGTTAAGGGCACCTCTAAAAATTTAGAGTTCTAAACAAGACTAGGCGCGAATAAAAAATGTTGACGCAGCATATAATTGATATGTAAGGAAACATTTTTTGTGAGCAACAAAGTATTGTGACGAAATCTGAATTTTTAGAGGTGCCCTTAAGGCCTTACATCCGTTTAGTGCGATAGTTCATTTTGACAAACTTCGACTGGCATCGAGTTTTAAATGACCCGATATTTTTCGTCTGGATCAGCATTATTACCCGCTCGTGCACCAGAAACCCCGAAAATTTATCACGCCCCTTATCGGCAAAGAATCAAGAGTTCACTTACTGTCACGATTCCGTGCATGCTTAACGGCCAGTTCGTAGATCTCGACCAAGTCTTCTTCGCTGACGTCGATTACGCCATCCATTTGAGTCAGTGCCCATTCGATATCAGTCTGTGCCAGTGGGACGTGCTTGGGTCGAATATTTGTTGGTGCTATGGGTTGGGGAGTATGCCGCACCGGGTAACTCCTGCCAGGCAGAAGATTGTTGATCAACAATGCCAGCACCGAAGGAATAGTTGGCTTGTGGCAGATATTTGAGCACCCATCCCAAGAGCAGGATGGCCATTCCACCGAGCAAGCTGCTGCGTAATTTCTCGGTGAACGGAATAGGCACAGTATGTATCTTAAAAGATTGGATAAACCCTTTAAAATCCATTGCGCCTGGTTTCTTTTCTACCTTATGCTCAAATTTTGCGATGCGCTAAAAAATCTTCCTGTTGCAGTTTAACCAATGCGTGGATATCTTCCCCAACAGAGTGATAGAGCGGTCGGATCTTACGCACAACGATATTGTTCGCTTCTTTCACATCATCCGCACGCAAAGCAACGACGGCGGGTTTCAGAGCTTCATTAACGAATCGATTGCGGTTAGCGGCAAACTTCTCCGCCAGTGTTCGTTCAGCGGGTGTGAGGTGGTTGGCCATGTAGGCCTTCCATATTTTTTCTATCTCCGCAATATTTTCTTCGACCTGTGCCGTATTGTGACTAATCACTTCAGGCGTCGGTGTCACCAGGGTAGACGCGACTGCAAGTCGGTTTTCCAATAGTAGTACTTCAATATGCGCCACCTGTTCGAGCGGAATCGTGCGATCCTGCTGGGTAACTTTCAGACCTTGTTCGGTCTTGCTCATGCCCACAATCAATAGCGGTAGCGCACAGAGCATTCCAAACAGCAGCGCGAGCTGAACCCGTCCGAAACCATTGACAATGAGTGGGCCTCTCACAGGGTTCAATTCTTCTTCAAGGGACTCATATCCTTTGCTGACTTTTCTGCCTGCGAGAGGGTGATTGGAGAACGGCTGGAACCGGTCGAAGCCTTTCACGATGACGGTACCGCCCGTGTGCGTATAGTCTTCTTCAAAGTGTTTGAGGAATTCCATGAAACTATGGTCAACCAGTTTGGCCTTGGAGAAGTCCAGTTCTACTTTTTTTCCGGCTTTTAATTGGTTGAACGCATTTTTAAAGCCCATCAGGTTGGAGAATATGGCAGCGCCCTGAATGGTTAAATGATATTCCTCTTCTTTTTCTTTCAAGATGTAACGCGCCTTGAACATGCTGCGCAGGGGAGCGCCATTGGCAATATGGATGACAAATTTGGCCAGGATGCCTGAGGCGATTCCGATCAGGAGATCCGTCGCGATGGTTGCGGCAATGGTGATTAAAAAGACCACTAGTTGTTCACTGCCAATTTTGTAGGTTTTGTAGAACAGTGACGGGGAGGCGAGTACGTACCCCACAAATATCAACATGGCTGCCAGCGCGGCATTGGGGATCATTTCAATCACGGGAATCATCAGGAGCATGGCTACCAGCAGGAAGGAGCCATGGAAGAAATTGGCCCAGACGGTACGGCCACCAAAGCGTACATTGGCTGAGCTCCGTGCGACTTCGGATATCATCGGGAGTCCGCCCAATAATCCCGAGACGACATTACCGGCTCCGACGGCAGCCAGGTCTTTGTTGAAATCCGACTGCCGCTTCCAGGGATCGAGTCCGTCCACTGCTTTGACGGTCAGCAATGATTCGAGGCTGCCCACGGCCAGGAGCATGAAGACATATTTCCAGAACACAAAAGTGGTGATGGCGGAGAAATCGGGGTTGTATCCGACTGAAGCCCAGAAGTTGCCGATATGAACCAGGGCATGAGCGGGTTGTGTGGTGTTGAAATCCAACATGAAAGCCGCTGGAATGGCGATTAACAGCACGACCATGGGGGCCGGAATTTTTTTCAGGAAGTTAATTTTGATTTTCGGCATACCGAATAAGATGATCAAACTGATCATGCCAATGATGGCAATCGGTTGATTGGCGTGCATGACAGAGTCGGGAATGCGTTCCAAAAGTCCAATGGGATCCAGTCCTTTTAATGTGGACGGGTCAATGCCCAGCAGGATATGGATTTGTTTGGAGAAGATGATGATTCCGATGGCCGCCAGCATGCCGTGCACGGCCGAGTGCGGGATGAAATCACTGAGTGAACCGGCTTTCAAGAAGCCCAGAATGATTTGAAGCCATGAAGCAACGACAATGACACCCAGAGCCAGATGCCAGCCTTCCGGGCCGCCGCCCAGTTCGGTGACACATCCGGCACAGATGGTGATCAGGCCCGCAGCGGGGCCTTTGATGGTGAGACGTGAGCCGGCAAAGAAGCTGACAAACAGGCCTCCAATCATGGCGGTGAGGACGCCCATCGCCGGCGGAAATTCACTGGCTTTCGCGATGCCTAAACTGAGCGGTAACGCAAGCAGGAAGACCAGAAATCCCGAGATGAAATCAAATCGAAAATTTTCCTTTAATCCGGCTAACCCCTCTTTGGGAAGAGTTGATTGAATGGAACTCATGATATGTTGCTCCTAATTGTTGGGCAGAAACTTCCGGCTTGATCGTCTTAGTGTTAAGGGATTTTTTACGGCGCTTTTAACCGTACTGACTGATTGGCCAATATACAATTTATCCGGCGGTTTATTGTCTAGCATGGGGACTGCCTCTTTGCTTAGACAGACCGGGCTTATCATTTACAGAGCATTCTTCCTTGCTGCAAATGCATTGAGTACCACTAACCAATAATGCTTAAATTGCTATCCTGGGTCCTCTAATTAAGGGCAACATCGAAAAACGACTTGAATATGTTTCTTTCATTGGTTCTGTGCGATGGGCGACATCCGAAAACTATTTTCCATTTAACTTACGAGATCCACTCTTTTATTTTGTACGCGATCCAACTGCTTGGGATAATGGGCCGATTCATATCGCGAATGAATAATACGGTTGCTGCATTCACACGCTGTCTGTTCGAGCCTGACTCGATCCAGGATTCTTAGATGACCACGACTATATTGAATCAATCCGCGCTCTTGAAATTCATTCGCTACAACACTCACGCTTGGTCTGCATACACCAAGCATACCGGCAAGAAATTCTTGCGTTAGATAAAACTCATTTCCGTCCACTCGATCATGAGTAACCAGTAATCGACGGGCAAATCTCTGCTCGAGTGTATGTAGACGATTACAAACAATGGACTGTGCCATCTGATTCATGTAGGCATGTGCATAGCGTTCGGTAATAAGCCTCAACGACGTATTACCTGTAATCGCCGCTTTAAAATCACTCACTCGCATGCGCAAGCTACTACCTTCAACCTGGCAAATTATGGTTTCAACTGAATGCGTACTATTTATGAGAATCTCCATCCCTGTAAAACCTTCATTGCCCACAGCGCTTATTTCAATCGCAGAACCATCTGCCATGTAGGAAAGAACCGAAAGTACAGCGGTGCATGGAAAGTAAATATATCCAATCCGTGTATTTTTCTGGGCCAGTACATCCCTCAACGATAAATGTACAAGTTCCAGACGCGGCAATAAACTTTGGTAGTCGTCATCAGACAACATTGAAAGTAAAAAATTATTGCGCATACGCACTGACTGAATATTGTTCGGTATGGTCATGTTGTTTCCTCAAGAAGATAACCGCAGTTGCACAATCAAAGAACTTCATATTTCTAATTAGCAATTTTATTTAGAGTGGAATGAAGTATTCTGATATTCCGTTAACTAACACAATGCATAGATAATGTTCGGGCTGTAATTTCTCTATGAATACTCATTCGTTTGCGTATGAATTCAAAGATGATGTAGTGAGAGGAAATGATTTCTGAGGAGCATCCTCTAGATCAAAAATACACATGTTCATCTCTCCTACTAAAATTCTGCGGATACCCCGATTAATGAGCGGCCTGAGATCACTGGGTATATCTTCCTTGAGTGCTTTGTCATAAGCTTTTAAGGTGTAAGGGCTGCTATTGGTATCTGGATAGACACCATACCGACTCATAGCAGCTTCCAGTTCCCGAATGGTTTTTTCACAATCGTGTATACGTGTCTGAAAAAAAAACTTTAACTCCGCACTCTCAATAGTCTCTGCGCAGGTCTTAAAATCTTCAGCATCATTGCGTGAAATTTCAATTAGATCATTGAGCACTGTTACAATTTTTTTGATTTCCATTTCTTACTCCTGCTAGTTCAAGCTTTGCCAGAATGTATGTATTAATTAATTAAAAAAATTTCCTCTTGACGGCGTAACAAACTTAAAAAATTAAGCAGAGAAAACCCTTAACTTATCCAGCAATCTTTGATGCTCCCCTTCTTGTGGACAAGCAAACTGTCGCAATCCAAACAAGAAAGATATTTACAAACAATATGTAACAAGCTCATCCCTTCACCTACCCTTAAAAAGTAAGTGAGAATGAGTGTAGTTTGCTAGAAAATTTAAATTAGAACTTCGGCAAAACTGACGTTAATGTAGGTTTACATGCCAAATTGATGTGAGATTAAATAAATCGTCTCTGACGTAATCGACTACTGGCTCTTCGACACCAGTTTCAAACTGAAAGTTGCTCGCATCAAAAAAGACATCTCAAAATTATGAGGCAACTGTGTTGGATGTATGACAATAATGACGATGCTGTTCATCACCGTCACTTGGTATCCGCGCCTGTCGAAATCCTGCAAGCAGAATTAAAAATTCGACGGCACACTTCCCAGTCAAGCGCAGCAAAACCTTTGCAACATGGTCACGTATCCGCGCCCAACTCAAACGCGACGGAATTGATATATACGATTTTCGGGTTGCCGAACCACATCACGACGGCACTCCACACTGGCATCTTCTGGTCTTCTTGCCAGCGCATCAACTCGCATCATTACAATCAATATTTATGCACTATGCTCTGCAAGAAGACCCGAACGAAGCGGGTGCAAATAAACATCGTGTCAAGTGGGAATATATCGATAAATCTAAGGGAAGTGCTATTGGCTATATAGCAAAATATATCTCAAAAAACATCGACGGCTATGCACTCGACGGCGACACCAGTGGCCTAGATTCGAAAAGCGCAGCCGAACGTATATTGGCATGGGCATCGACTTGGAGTATTCGCCAATTGCAGCAATTCGGTGGCGCGCCTGTGACCATCTGGCGTGAACTACGCAAAGCGGACGGCAATATACCCGAAGCAAAATCAAGCAAGCATTTGAAGCAGCTGACGCCGGGCAATGGACGGCATTTCTGCACGTGATGGGCGGCTCAACACCTAAACACAAGGATATCTACCGATACAACTGGCAAAAATCGAAAGTGATGAGAAAGGGCGTTATGGTGATCCGATAGGCAACAAAACCATTGGGGTGCAATCCGGCGATATCATTCTGAAAACCCACATCCATGTTTGGCGTTTTATGACGTTATCAAAACAAAGCCCCTGTCAATTTAACAGGCAATCAATTCATGGGGCGGGGATTCCGGGGGCGGCGCAACCGCACACGTAATTCCGCAACGCTGCCCCCTTAGAGTTCTGTCAATAACTGTACGAAAGGTTATCCGTCGCCAATAGCGGGGGCAACAAACTTGGAAAGGGCGGCGCTTTTCCTTTCAGTGCGCGGTTTACGCCAATGCCGGATTTCCTCAGGTTATTCAGTTTTCGGTGCGACTTAAGTCACTATCTATTCAATCCGTACCTAAACCTAGCGCTGTTGAACTATTCTCGATTGGACTAATAGCGCGCACGTGCGCCTTCGCTAACGTGGCCTAACAAATAAGGTTAGATCGTGATCGCGAAGCGAGCCACAATCTGAACCGTTTATTGGATGAGCCCGGCCTCCGAGCACTGGAGTGGCCTCACAGAAAATATCTTTTTGGAAGTTGCTGCGGTTTGAAGTTCTGCCGGAATAACGGGTGCTTGATCGCCAATTTCATCGGATTATATAGCTACAAATATGGTGAGGGAGGGCTGTCTTAAGGCTGTTCTCTGCTCTACCGATTTATTGAGAAATTTCGAGTATTGTGCCTTCAGCTATCTCGACTCAATACCGTCCCTGCGTCTTATGGATATAATTGGTTAGCTCCTGGCTTTCTTGATTCATCCGCGACAGATTGGCGTGGGTGACTCTAAACAGCGCACGCATCACCTTGTAAACCAGGCGCGGATGGAGATCCAACAATGATTCAAAGTCATCCGGGGTAAGCGTATAGACCGTGGCATTATCGAGCGCACGCAATGTGGCCTTGCGCGGCACTCTGTCGACAAATGCGCGGGTACCGGCGCATTCGCCCTCTTTCATCGTGTAAACGAAGCTCTCTTTGCCCTCACTGTCATGGCTGATAACGGCGAGCTTGCCGGAGGCGAGAATGAAAAGGGTCTGATCGGCACCACCTTCGCTGACCAGCAGCTCGCCATCCTTCAAATGACGTACTCCCAGTATCTCCGTCAGAGTTCTGGCTTCGCTCTCATGAAGTTCTGCGCCCACCCTTGAGTTACGGACTAGTTTGTAGTCTGCGGTATTACCCATATCAAAGCACCCCTTTCCCTATCTACTGTTGAATCAGAAGTATGGCCACGTAATCATAATTGCTCAAGGTTGTATCTTAGCGCGATAACGAAAAATTGTCGCTGAGGAGAATAATATGCGGCCAGCTGCACATCACGATATCAAAAACTTAATCGAATGGTTAGAGAAATATTAATTTATAACTTTACATATTAATTATTTATCTAATTAAAACTTACATTTTTCGCTGGTTCTGGATTTGAGCACTGGATTACAAGGATTATGTTTTGACTTTGGCGCTAGCCCGCATGGGCTGTCTGCAAACATTTAGGAATCTTTCGGGAAATACACACAAACCTTCGGCCTTCAATATTTGCTAGACCGGTTTTGACTTGGTTGTTGTTTTTTGTATTTGTGCGCAAAAAAGATAAATTTAGACAATAGAAATTAGCTATGATGCGACCCGATGAGTTTTGCTAGCCAGTGCAAATATTTTATGCCCGTGTTGCCATTCTTCGATCCTATTTACCTCACCTTCTGGTTTGAATCCCAACTTACTAAACATCTTAATGCTGGATTGATTTTGTGGGTCAACAACTGCATAAATGCGCTCGGCTTTTAATTCATGGAATGCAGCGGCTATGAGAATATTACTGATTTCTGTGCCCAGGCCCTGTTTTTGATAAAGTTTAGCGATAAGAATTTGAAACTCAAAAAAAGTATTCGATATTTCTGGCCCTTTTAAAAAATGATTAAAACTCGCGAATCCAGCAAAACAGCTATCGGGTTTCATTTTTATGGCTAAATATTCACTATAAAATTGATTTTTCTTCATCCCTGCAATCCATTGTTTGCGGGGCAGAGTCACTGCTCCCCCCATGAACTGTTTAAGATTAGCGTCTGACGATAATGTGTAAAAATCGTCAAAGTCAGGTTCTTTTAATTGCCGGATATTGAAGCATGTACCTGTTTTAGGAAGTAGTAGATTGTCTAAAAACATATTTGAAGTTATTGTTGTGGTGCTTAGTACGTGGCATCGGATACGGAAGACAATGAGAGAGGAATTGTCAAGGCAATTGAATCTACCTGTAGCTGAGGAAATGTTTTGTTATTCCACAGAAGATCGTCTTCATCACATCCATAATCCATACCGGAAACAGAAATTAAAACATCTGACGGAATATATCCTGCACGTGCGGTTGCGAGAATTTCGTCGAACTGAGATTTGGGTACAAACACGTTAACAATATAACGCGCATTATCAGCATAACGCGCATCGACATTTTCTATGGCAGGTGAGTAGAGCATCTTCCCAATACCTTCCGATTTTTCCTCAGAACGTTCAGTTTTGGCACGTATGGTGACGTGACCAATAAGGTCTTTAAAGTTCTCTTTGGTTGTAAGTTCTATTTCGGTAAAGGGTTTCAGACTTATTTGGTAGGAAAGCAATATTTGATCAGACCCTAATATACTTGCGCCAGCCTGCACAAACAAATTCGGATTTTTTATTACGTAAAAATTTAGGTGCACGTCAATTTCCATAAAAAAGGCATTCTAACTTCCCCCGTTCAAGTAACACGGGGGGCTATAAATACATCCGCCCGCAATCTAGCAGTAATAACTGCTCATGGATATAGACCAGAATATAATTTAGCTGTTGAGTGTGGCACTATCGCAGAGAAACACACGCTTCACTCAACTAGCCTATGGTGGTGTGCCTAATGGAATCGCCTAACTCCCTTAGCGCGCTTAGCAGCCTACTATGCGGCTACTAAATAAAAATAGGTTAGCCATTAATGCGCTAACCTATTGATATATTGGTGGGTCGTCAGGGACTTGAACCCCGGACCAAAGGATTATGAGTCCTCTGCTCTAACCAACTGAGCTAACGACCCAATACTGTTTAGACTACTCTTCAAAAGTACTCATTATAATTAACTCTCGCCGTCAAGAAAGCTTTTCAACTTATCTGAGCGAGAAGGATGGCGGAGCTTGCGCAATGCCTTGGCCTCGATCTGACGGATACGCTCACGTGTCACATCGAATTGTTTACCTACCTCTTCCAGGGTGTGATCAGTGTTCATTTCTATACCAAAACGCATACGTAGCACCTTGGCTTCACGGGGTGTGAGCGAATCGAGTATGTCTTTGGTGACATTGCGCAAACTGTCGTATACCGCTGCTTCGATAGGTGCCAAAGTATTGGAATCCTCAATAAAATCGCCCAGATGCGAATCGTCATCATCGCCTACAGGCGTTTCCATGGAAATCGGTTCCTTGGCAATCTTCAAGATCTTGCGAATCTTGTCTTCAGGCATTTCCATCTTTAGCGCCATTGTTGCAGCATCCGCTTCCAGACCGGTTTCTTGCAAGATTTGGCGCGAAATACGATTCATCTTATTGATGGTTTCAATCATGTGCACCGGGATGCGTATGGTGCGGGCCTGATCTGCAATGGAACGGGTAATGGCTTGGCGTATCCACCACGTGGCATACGTCGAAAATTTGTAACCACGGCGGTATTCGAATTTATCTACCGCTTTCATCAATCCGATATTGCCTTCCTGAATCAGATCGAGAAACTGCAAACCACGGTTGGTGTATTTTTTAGCGATAGAAATCACCAGACGCAGGTTAGCTTCAATCATGTCGCGCTTGGCGCGACGTGCTTTGGCTTCGCCGTTGGTCATTTGCTTGTTGATTTCTTTCAGATCGCGAATGGGAATGCCCACACGCTGCTGCAAATCAAGCAGCTTCTGCTGTTGCTCGACGATGGCGGCCTGGAAACGTGACAGTGTTTCGCTGTAAGGTTTTTTGGCAGCCACTTCGCGCGCGACCCAGTCAAGCCGCTCTTCGTTGCCTGGAAAGGTCGTGATAAAATGTGGACGCGGCATGCGCGACTTGGTAACGCATAACTCCTGAATAATACGTTCATGGCTGCGCACTTCTTCCACCAAATGGCGCATAGTGTCGCAAAGTGAATCTACCTGCTTGGCAGAAAAACGGAATTGCGTAAGCTCGTTGGAAATCTGCTCCTGCAGCTTGTTGTATTGTGCGCTGCGGTAACCATACTTCTCGTAAGCTTTGCCGATCTTGATAAAAAGGTCGCGAATGATATCGAAACGCTCCAGCGCATCAATCTTGAGTTTGGCCAGATTGGCTGCGGCAATAGCCTCGGTATCTTCTTCGTCGTCTTCTACATCTTCTTCATCTTCCTCCATCGCGTCATCGCTAAGCTCCTCTTCAACGATTATCGTCTCATCCTCAGGCTCAATGAAGCCATCGACAATTTCGTCAATACGCAATTCGTCGCGTGTAACTTTATCGACTAGCGTTAGAATCTCGGCAATGGTGGTTGGACAGGCAGAAATCGCCTGAATCATATGCTTCAGGCCTTCTTCAATGCGTTTGGCAATGACGATTTCATCTTCGCGCGTGAGTAAACCCACTGTGCCCATTTCGCGCATATACATGCGCACCGGGTCAGTGGTACGGCCAAATTCCGAGTCTACTGTAGAAAGCGCGGCCTCAGCAGCTTCCACCGCATCTTCGTCGGCCACCACAGGTGGCGCATCCGACATAATCTGATTTTCAGCATCGGGAGCATCATCACACACAGTGATGCCCATGTCGTTGATCATGCTGACAACACCTTCAATCTGCTCGGCTTCCAACATTTCTGGCAGATGATCGTTGATTTCGCCGAAAGTCAAATAGCCGCGCTCCTTGCCCAAAATGATCAAAGCCTTCAGGCGCGTGCGCCGTGCCTCGATATCCTGCAACAACTCTACGGAGTCAGCAACCTGCTTTCCAATTGATGCCTGCTTAGCTGAAATGGGTGTTTTCTTGTCTTGCTGAGTTGCCATATTCGGTGGATTCCCATTTAATTAAATGAGTTAACACATTGCGAGTTAACACAATGCTTTTGAAAAGGGTGCAGATTATACCCGATTTTGCAAAAACTTTCCGCGCACCAATTACAATACCTTTATTTGAGTTCACTGCGTTGTAATAATTGCAAATAGAGTGATCGTTCTTGTTCGTCCAAGCCCTTCATCCCCGTGTCATGCATTTTTACATGTAAAGCCTGCAATTGCTGTTTGCGCTGCCCATTGCGCAATCTGGTTAATACATCTTGAAATTCTGCTACCACATTAAAAGTTTCACCCCATTGCATAATTTCAGCTAGCTCTGCCGCTAATAATGATTCATGCGCTGTACCTTGAAAATTCTGGATCATGGCTGAACTGCTTATCGCTCCTTCTTGCATGCGCGACCATTCGATCAGCGCAGTAATCGCTGCTGCCTCCGCCCCCACTGGTATCCAATTTTCTGGTAACTCTCGCGCCAGATCGGGCTGAAATAATAAACAGCGTAGTAATACGCGCAAATTTGATACTACAGGGCGCGCCGCTTTTTGTAGCGCGCGACGTGGCAAAGCGCCTATCGGTTTGATCGCATACAGCGCTTCCAATTCCGTTTGAGTAATCCCCGCCAGTGCCGCCACTTCTTTACGCAGCAACAGCGCAGTAGTAGGCGCAGAAATAACTGTTAGTAAAGGCTTGGCGCGCTGCAACATAGCAGTGCGCCCTTCCTGGGTATGTAGGTCAACTTGTATAGATAATTCACGTAACAAATACTTGGACAGCGGCAAAGCCTCTTGCAGTAGCTGTTCAAATGCCGCTGTTCCCTGCTCTCGTACAAAGCTATCTGGATCATGTCGCGAGGGCAGAAACAGGAAGCCGATATGCTTGCCATCTACCAGTTGTGGCAGTGCATTCTCCATTGCGCGCCACGCTGCACGCTGTCCAGCTGCATCACCATCAAAACAGAACATCACTTTATCGGTCAAACGCAGCATCTTTTGCACATGGTAGGGCGTAGTCGCCGTTCCCAATGTGGCGACGGCATATTCAATACCATGCTGGACAAGTGCTACCACATCCATATAGCCTTCTACTACCAAGACCTGTCGTTTAGCGCGTATGGCTTTCATCGCCTGAAACAGGCCATATAACTCGCGTCCTTTTTCGAATAACGCGGTCTCCGGTGAATTCAGATACTTGGGATCGCCCGAATCCAGCACTCGCCCACCAAAACCGATCACCTGGCCGCGTACATTCACAATGGGAAACATGATGCGATCGCGAAAACGATCATACCGTTTGCCATCCTCATTTTCTATTACAAGACCAGTCTCCAAGAGACTACTGTCCTGATAGCTTGCAAAGATGTTTCCCAAATTTTGCCAGCCCTCCGGCGCATAGCCGATACCAAAACGTGACGCTATTTCACCACTCAAGCCGCGCCGCTTGAGATAATCGATGGCACGCGATGACTGCTTTAGCTGGTCGCGATAATAACGGGTTGCTGACTGCATTACTTCGTACAAATCAGGTGTAACCTTATGCTGCGCCTGTTCCGGCATAGGCGCTTCACGCGGCACCGTAACACCAGCACTGCGCGCTAACTCTTCCACAGCATTGACAAAACCTAACCCACCATGCTCCATGACAAACCCTATAGCCGTGCCATGCGCGCCGCAACCAAAGCAGTGATAAAACTGCTTACTCTGACTAACGGTAAAAGAAGGAGATTTTTCGTTGTGGAAAGGGCAGCAGGCAACATAATTAGCGCCGGCTTTTTTAAGCGGAACGTAACGCTCGATTACATCCACAATGTCGAGACGGTTGAGCAAATCATGAATGAAACTTTTTGGAATCATCCTAGCTCCGCCTCACGTTTACCAATGCGTTATTTACCCTAATAAATGTTACTTATTGATTTAACGTACTTAGTGATAGATTCATGTTCACCGCAGCTATAATTTTCATGAAGACGAAAATGACTGGGTGATTAGGTAGTGGACTACAATTACGACTAGTGCAATTCAGCATAATATTCGCATTTCTTAATATTAAGAAATACTTAACATGCTTAATTTACTATGTTATTGAGATAAACGGGCCTTCACCAGCGCTGAAACCTGGCTCATGTCTGCTCGACCCGCCAGTTTTGGCTTGAGGAGCGCAATCACCTTGCCCATTTCCTGGGCACTCTGAACACCACTACTGGCAATCGCATCGTTGACTGCGATTTCCACTTCGGCTTCAGTCATCGGCTGCGGCATGTATGTCTGCAATACGCTGATTTCAACCTTCTCAATGTCGGCCAATTCTTGCCGAGCTGCCGCTTCAAACTGAGTAATTGAATCGCGCCGTTGCTTGATCATTTTATTAATGACTGCAATGACATCGGCATCTGATAATTCAATGCGTTCATCTACCTCGCGTTGTTTGATTGCAGCCAACAATAAGCGGATAGTACCGAGACGCACCGAATCCTTAGCGCGCATAGCGGTCTTCATGTCTTCTCTGATTTGCTGCGTCAGATTCATGTTGAGTTCAATCTCGCGGAAAACTTAACGGGAGGCTCCGCATCAACGCGTAGTCGCTAGCTGTGGAGGATTAATATAGTTTCGGCGGCAGAACTTGGCTACGCAGGCGCTTGTAATGCCGTTTCACGGCAGCAGCCAACTTGCGTTTACGTTCTGCGGTAGGCTTCTCATAAAATTCGCGAGCGCGCAATTCAGTTAGCAAACCAGTTTTTTCCACTGATCGCTTGAAGCGGCGCATTGCAACTTCAAACGGTTCATTCTCCTTAACACGCACAGTCGTCATAAACAAACTACCCTTCAACAAAAATTAAGGGCGCGATTCTACCAAAATATCGCCCTGTTCCACAACCAGAATTTAGATGTTCTTTTCTAGGGTATTACATCCGAGGTACAAGCGGGTATTGCAATACGCTTGATCATCCCCAAATTTCATCTTTCATAACAAATGGACGTCATGCAATCAGTTTTTTATTATGCAGAGGGCTGCTATGGTATCGGTTAAAATATGGCACATTATTTATATATTAAGGACATTCTAAAGAACTGCCCACCCGGCTTGCCGCGCCCCTTATGCATAGAAACACTGGCGAGTACACTGCGTGAACGCGGACAGTGGCCGACAGCTTCTTGGAGGTTTAACCCCGCCAAAAAACATGGTCCAGGGGAAGCTGCGGACCCGTCTGTGGCGGCATCGCAAGGTGACCCCGTTTAGGAAATTGATTTAATCCGAGTCCCCCGTCTTGCGTTTTATTAATCAGGAGGTGGATCATGCCAGGAAATAGAACTAAGCCCACAGGGCTGCCCATTATTAATGAATTTGCCGCAGGTATCGACATAGGTTCTCGCTTTCACGTTGTTGCTGTTGGGTCTGACCTATGTGACGAGCCCGTACAAACATTTCAGGCGTTTACAAGCGATTTGCTGCGTATGGCAGATTGGTTAACCGAGGTTGGTATCAAGACAGTCGCGATGGAGTCGACTGGTGTTTACTGGGTGGCTGCATATGAAGTACTTGAATTACATGGCATCAATGTCATCCTAGCCAATGCGCGTGAAGCGCGCGCCGTACCCGGCAGAAAGAGTGATGTCAACGATGCGCAGTGGTTGCAACGACTTCACGCTTGCGGTTTGTTGTGTGCCAGCTTTCGCCCCGGACGAGAAATCGCAGCACTTCGGTCTTATTTGCGCTCACGCGAACGGTATTTGGATTATGCCGCTTCACATATACAGCACATGCAAAAAGCACTGACCTACATGAATTTTCAGTTACACCATGTCATAAGCGACATCACCGGTGTCACTGGTATGCAGATCATTCGTGCCATTGTTGCGGGTGAGCGAAATCCTGATGAATTGGCTGAGATGCGAGATGTTCGTTGCAAGGCCACAACTGAAACGGTACGTGCCGCACTCGTAGGCAATTATCAACCCGAACATGTCTTTGCACTCAAACAAGCACTTGCTCTCTATGATTTCTACCAGCAATGTGTGGCTGAATGCGACATGCAGATAGAGCAAGTCGTTGCTGCGCTGAACTGCAGTCGTCAAATTCCGGCAACACCGCTTCCAAAAGCACGACACCGCACCAAGCAGCCAAACGATGTGACTTCGATGTTCGCACGGCCATGTACCAGTTGGCGGGTACTGATCTGACGCAAATTCATGGTATAGGCCCTTTCCTGGCGCTGAGACTGGTTGGCGAATGTGGCACCGACCGCACACGCTGGAAGACCGCAAAGCATTTTACGTCGTGGCTGACGCTCTCACCGGGTTGCAAAATCAGCGGAGGTAAGGTGCTATCAGCACATACCCGGAAGACCAGCAATCGGCTTACGGTCGCATTGCGGCTGGCGGCAGTTACCGTGGGACGCACCAACACAGCACTTGGTGCATTCTACCGACGACTAGCAGCACGTATTGGCAATGCAAAAGCTGTGACAGCGACGGCACGTAAAATTGCCATACTGTTTTACAACGCAATGCGGTTTGGTATAGATTACAAAGATCCTGATGCCGATCACTATGAGCAGCAGTACCGAGATCGTGTCATCAAGCAATTACATCGCCGAGCAGCTCAGTTTGGGCTGATCCTGCAGCAACAAAATCCGGCAATAGATTGAGTGTGTTTCTTAGAAAGCCCTTATATTTCTGCCTCACGACAATAATTATATTCAACTGGAAACTTATAAAAAGGTAACAGCGATATGGAAGCGCGTATTAAATGGGTAGAGCAGGTTTCCTTCTTAGGCGAAACCGAAAGCGGTCATGCCATCCTGATGGACGGTCCGCCTGAAGGTGGCGGCCGTAATCTCGGGCCACGCCCAATGGAACTGGTGCTGCTCGGCACGGGGGGTTGCACCACTTACGACGTTATTCACATCCTTAAGAAAAGCCGCCAGAATGTAACCAATTGCATGGTAAAAATCGAAGCCGAACGGGCTGTAGAAGACCCAAAAGTATTTACCAAAATCCATTTTCATTTTATCGTGACTGGCAAAGATCTTAAATCCGAACAAGTCGAGCGCGCCATCCATCTCTCTGCAGAAAAATACTGCTCAGCCTCCATTATGCTAAGCAAAATGGCGGACATTACGCACGATTTTGAGATCATTCAAGAAACACCTTAAGCAATTGAAATTTAAGTTCACCTATATAACTCCACTATTTCTTAATTTATTCTTATAAATTAAGAACAAATAGTCTTAAACGTTATATACTGACCATCACTAAGCTACGACTAAATTATTGGTAATTTTATAAATTACTATTAAATTTAAATGGTTACCTAATTATTACCATTTTGGTAGTTTCAGTTGAAGATTGATGAGTCCAGTCGAGTTTAACGTACCAAAATATGCGAAAGTAACAATTTAAATGTTTTCTAATAAAAAACCATCATAACATTCATTTTAAGGGAGATAACACAATGAAGCTCAAAAATAAAACATTATTTCAGCAAATGTCATTAATCATTACTCCACTGGCATTACTCGCTCTGGCTCCAGAGGTTTATGCTGCAGATACCTTGACCGAAGCCATAACTGGTGGCAAGGTTACCGCCAATTTGCAATACCGCTATGAAAATGTTGATCAACCACACCCAGCAAGCGGGGCTCGTCTTAAAGAGGCGAATGCCTCAACTCTCCGATTGCGCTTGGGTTATGAGACAGCAGAATATATGGGATTCGGTGGTATGGTTCAAATTGAACATATCTCAGCCAACGATGCTTACAATAGCAGGGTAAATGGCAAGACTAATTATTCTGTTGTGGCAGATGCAAATGTCACTGAACTCAATCAAGCTTACTTAAGTTACAGTGGCGTACCGCAGACCAAACTAAAGTTTGGCCGTCAGCTCATTAGATATGACAACGATCGCTGGATTGGTAACGTTGATTGGCGTCAAAACTGGCAAACTTATGATGGCTTATCAGTTGTCAACAAATCGCTCCCTGATACTACAATCTCGGCAGCTTTTATTACCAATGCGAACCGTGTATTCAGTGACGCCTCCATTGATAACGGAACTGGCTCGTTCTTGGGCAACCATCACATGAGGTCTCCCATCTTTAACGTAAACTACAAAGGATTGGGCTTTGCTGAAGTGGTTGGTTATGGTTATTTCTTGGATTATGATCCCTCTGCACGAGCTTTTGGTCTGGCTAACTCAACGCGAACTGTGGGCGTCAGATTTAAAGGGGACGCTCCGATGGGTGATAACAAGCTTCTATATGCCGCAGAATATGCAAGCCAGTCCGACTATAAAGATAATCCGAAAAATTACCGCGTTCACTATACTTTACTTGAAGGAGGTGTAGACGTTAAAGTTGCCCAATTCAAATTGGGATATGAATTACTAAGTAGCAATGGACAACAATCTCTCCAGACCCCATTGGCTACGTTGTTTGCATTTAATGGATGGGCTGATGTGTTCTTGGTTACCCCAAAAAATGGTCTTCAAGATATTTACGGGAATGTAAGGACAACAGTAGCAGGCATTGTTCTCGGAGTTGACTACCATGATTTCAGAGCAGACCGTGGCGGTAACAAATATGGAAAAGAATACGATTTGATTGCGACGAAGGCAATTAACAAAACCTATTCCGTAGGATCTAGATATGCTCACTTTAAGGCAGATGGTGCTGTTGATCATGTGAATTGTCCGGCTTGTATCGATACTAATAAATTCTGGGTGTATGGATCAATGAACTTCTAGTTTTTATGTAAGCTTTAAGTAACGTACGCTTTTCTGATTGTCTATTACTAGCGGGCGTATAAAAATAATAGAGGTACGATTTTCGTGCCTCTATTTTTTTGATTACAGTCGGTGGCAGTTTGGTGCGAAGATTTCTGACAAAATACCTACCTTGCCCACAAGCTTAAAGTAGGATGCGCATTTACTTCAATATCCCGCTAATCTTTACCTCAACCAAACCCTTCAAAAACCTTTCGGCTACAGAAACTCTAAAGCCCTCCGTCAAGCACAAGGTAGATACTCCGTGCAACGTACTACCAGATAGTGATAACATGCTGCGAGGGTTATCATGGAATTTGTGCAGGCGCTTTTCTCAGTTTTTAAAAGTCTCCACTAAGGGAATTTTTTGAATTATCAGCCGCTTATTCTCGCTTCTACTTCGATTTACCGTAGTGAGCTTTTGGGACGTTTAAAAATCCCATTTCAAATTGCTGCTCCTGACATAGACGAAACCTCCCTACCTGGTGAAAGTGCTAAGCAAGTCGCATGGCGGCTTTCCCGTAAAAAAGCGCGCGCAGTGGCGATCCATTATCCAAATGCTTTGATTATAGGCTCAGATCAGGTTGCATTATTAGGCGAGGAACAGCTAGGCAAACCTCTCACTCATGAAAATGCTGTACGACAATTGCGTACTATGCGTGGACATAGCGTGACTTTTTATACTGCACTGACTCTGTTAAATGCATGCAACGACGAAATTCAAACTGAAATGGCGATAAATTACGTCAGTTTTCGCAATTTCAGCGACGACGAGATCGAATCTTATTTACGTAAAGAGCAGCCTTATCACTGCGCAGGTAGCGCGAAATCAGAAGGTTTAGGCATCGCACTTATCAGTCGCATGGAGGGTGATGACCCTACCGCTCTAGTTGGGCTACCTCTTATTCAATTGGTATCCATGCTGAAGGCGCAGGGAGTTTTAATTTTATAAGCGCAAATACCATATTCAACATTGCGTCTTCAGACGCAGCTAAAATATTTCATAAATATTTGTAATTACACATAGTTCTATAAATTAAACGAGGTGATTCTACTAAGATATTGCATAGCAATAACTTGCAAAACCTGACTCACGTTACAAACTATTATTAATTATTTAACTTGGCTTTCAGGCGTTTTTTATGCAAGTGAATGGGCGAATTTAGTTGCGGTGGCGCTGCATTTCTGGTATTAAAGCGCGATTTTTAAATTTTGTTTGTATATTTCTGGAGATATTTGATGTCGGTACAACCCACAAAGCCCGTTGCCCCTTACAAAACAAAAAAGGGGGAAACTTATATGAACCCTAAGCAACTGGATCATTTCCGCAGTATTCTGAACAACATCAAGCTTGGCCTAGGCGAAGACATTGACCGTACGGTGCACTCCATGCAGGACGATGCCACTGTGTTTGCTGATCCAAATGATCGCGCAAGTCAAGAATCAGACATGACTTTAGAGCTGCGTAATCGTGATCGTGAAAGCAAACTGATCAAGAAAATCAACGAAATGCTGGGTAAAATAAACAGTGGTGATTATGGATATTGTGAAAATTGTGGCATAGAAATTGGACTGAACCGCTTGGAAGCACGACCCACTGCTACCTTATGCATAGATTGCAAAACGCTGGATGAGATCCGCGAAAAACAAGTCGCCAAATAATCTGTACGTCATAACCGGCGATGCTGATGTAATAAGCTAAGAAAATGGACACCAACGTTTGATTAAACATGAAACGGAGGTGTTCAATGCAGCAAGAATGCCGAAAGTGATACGCAAATTTAAAGGTTATCGTGGTTTCCTAAAGACTGCCATCTCCAAGAGTCAGCACACATCTGCGCTATAGTTCGCTCAGCTTTCCAACCTAGATCACGTTCCGCCAACGTAGTGTCTGCGTAACATGTAGCGATATCCCCGGGGCGACGCCCTACTATTTTGTAGGGTATGTTCCGCCCACTGGCTTGCTCAAATGCGCGTACCATCTCCAAAACGCTATTACTCCGCCCCGTGCCCAAATTATAGGCAACCACTCCCGTTTGATCAGCCAGCTTTTTCAAAGTCTTGACATGACCAATAGCAAGATCAACGACATGAATATAATCTCTCATACCAGTGCCATCAGTGGTTGAATAGTCATCACCATAAATCGACAGCACCTCACGCCAACCTTGTGCTACTTGGGCAATATAAGGAATCAAATTATTCGGAATATCAGTGGGATCCTCGCCAATCAGTCCGCTTTCATGCGCGCCCACAGGGTTAAAATAACGAAGCAACGCAATGCTCCATGAAGGATCAGCTATCGCAAGATCACGGAGCACCTCCTCGATCATCAGCTTGCTTCTACCATATGGATTGGTCGCACCAAGTGGAAAATTCTCCAGAATTGGAACGGTCGCAGGATCACCATAAACGGTAGCAGAAGAAGAAAAAACCAGCGTTTTTACCTGCGCTTCGGCCATCATCTCAAACAACACCAAACTACCATAGACATTATTGTCATAGTAGCGTAACGGTTGTGCCACAGATTCGCCTACCGCTTTCAAACCAGCAAAATGGATTACCGCATCAAAATGATGCCCTGCAAAGAGTGCCTGCATCGCTTGCCGATCACGAATATCAGCTTCTACAAATCCCGGTCGGCGCCCAACAATACGCTCAATACGCTCAAGAACCGTTCCCTTGCTGTTACAAAAATTGTCAACAATCAAAATCTCGAATCCAGCCAGCATCAGCTCAACAACCGTATGCGAGCCGATATAACCGGTTCCACCTGTTACTAAAATCATTCTTCTTCCTTTTGTCAGTGGCAGATTCCAGCTTGAAGAGCAAATTTTGTGAGATTGTTTGTACGGCGAGCTACATGAGTATCGTAACTTCTTAAAATTACCAAATAGACGAATAACAAATCAGGAGCGATGATTTTTTCTTGACAACCTAAATTACGAAGTGGATAAAATACACATTATCAGAGAGTTACCCTTTTAAAACCTGCTTCATCACTTTGCCCATTTCAGCCGGATTGCGCGTAATCTGTATGCCACATTCTTCCATCACTGCCAATTTGTCCTCGGCACCGCCCTGCCCCCCGGAAATAATTGCACCAGCATGTCCCATACGCTTACCAAGCGGCGCGGTAATCCCAGCAATAAAGCCGACCACGGGTTTTTGCATATTGCTCTTAATCCAGCGCGCGCATTCTTCTTCATCACTGCCACCAATTTCACCCACCATCACCACAGCATCGGTCTCCGGGTCATCGTTGAATAATTTCATTACAGATAAATGCTTCATGCCATTGATCGGATCGCCGCCTATTCCGACACAGGAAGATTGCCCGAAACCCAGTTCAGTCAGCTGCCAGACCGCCTCATAAGTCAACGTTCCCGAACGTGACACTACGCCAATACGTCCCTTGCGGTGGATGTGCCCGGGCATGATGCCAATTTTAATTTCGTCCGGTGTAATCAGCCCCGGACAATTCGGGCCAATCAGCAATGTCTTCTTACCCTGCATTTTGTAACGCGTGCGTAGCATGTCATGTACAGGTATCCCTTCTGTGATGCATATCACCAGCTCCAGCCCTGCTTCCACCGCCTCGTCAATCGCCGCGGCAGCAAAGGGAGGAGGCACGTAAATCACTGAGACCGTTGCCCCGGTTTGCGCACTCGCTTCCCTTACGCTGTTGAATATTGGAATACCCTCATAACTTTGTCCGGCCTTGCCAGGAGTCACTCCAGCGACAAAACAATTCACTCCATTTGCATAGTTCTTACAATGTAATGTATGAAATTGACCGACTTTACCAGTCATGCCCTGCGTCATTACTTTAGTATTTTTATTGATAAGAATGGACATTAGCCCCCCTTCGCCGCAGTAACAACCTTCGCTGCCGCATCAGCCATATCCCCGGCAGAAATAATTGGCAGGCCAGATTCAGCCAGAATTTTTTTTCCGAGATCAACGTTAGTACCTTCCAGACGCACCACTAATGGTACTTTCAAATGCACTTCACGCGCCGCTGCCACCACGCCTTCAGCAATCACATCGCACTTCATGATTCCGCCAAATATATTTACCAAAATTGCGCGTAAATTCGGATTTCTCAACATCAATTTGAATGCTTCAGTTACTTTTTCCTTGCTGGCGCCTCCCCCTACATCAAGAAAATTCGCTGGCATGCCCCCATACAACTTAATGATATCCATGGTCGCCATGGCTAACCCGGCACCATTCACCAAGCAGCCAATGTCGCCATTCAGTGAGATATAGCTAAGGCCGAATTGTGAAGCTTCCACTTCGGCTGGGTCTTCTTCATCCAGATCGCGGAGCGCCACAATTTCTGAATGACGAAATAACGCATTACTATCGAAATTAATTTTTGCATCCAGCGCCAATAAATTCTGATCCGCAGTTAGCACAAGCGGATTGATCTCTGCCAGCATCGCATCCTTTTCCACGAAAGCCTGGTACAAGCCTTGAAAACAGGCACGCGCCTGAGCAAGTGCTGCACTCGGGATGCCAATCTGCCGCGCCACAGCGTCTACCTCAGCATCAATCAGTCCTGACGAAGGGTTGATCCAAACCTTGTGAATTTTTTCAGGGGAATGCGCAGCGACTGCCTCAATTTCCATTCCGCCCTCGCTACTGGCCATCAGCACGACACGCTGCTTGCTTCGATCGATTACCATTCCTACGTAATATTCTTTTGCAATCTGCACGCCCTCCTCAATTAGCAGGCGTCTGACCAATTGCCCATTAGCATTAGTCTGGTGTGTAACCAACTGCATGCCAAAAATCTCTCCAGCACGCGTACCTACATCCTGCACCGAATTCACCACCTTCACCCCGCCACCCTGGCCACGCCCACCGGCATGAATCTGCGCTTTCACCACCCACACTGCGCCACCCAACTGCTGTGCGACGGCAATGGCCTCATCCACGCTGAAACACACCGATCCGCGTGGAGTAGGCACACCATACTGGCGGAGGATTTCTTTGGCCTGATATTCGTGAATTTTCATGTTTAATACGTACCTTATTTCGTGCGCAAACGAAGCGATGCGCTACAGACTGAATATTATCTAACCAGCTCTAATCTTAAAGACATAACCACATATTGATTCAATTTTAATAATCATTGCTATTTTAATATAGCCATTCCAACTGAAATGAGTATTAATCAACTCAAGTTATTGATTACAAAAATATATCCAGCCATTGGGGAAATCAAAAATGTACGTAAAAAACACACACCGGATAAGTATATACGAGTCATTTGCAGAACACGAAATCGAACAGACACTTAAAACAGTTTCTAAATAGCTGGTTCCGCACGTCAACCGTATAAAACAAAACTCATATACAGCGTGAACAAATCAAAAATACCAAACGTATTGGCTGAAACATTGAATCGATATTACGCTGAAATCTAATCAAGCAGTATCGGCAATAGAATTACGAAGTAGCATTTCAATAATCAAACATAGCTGCGATCAATTCGGCAACTTTCGCTGCAATTTACCAGTCAAATTGGTCACATCAACACAATTGATCATTATTTCACACGCCTGTCATCCAACCTCTTTACAATAGTCGTAGTCCTTCAGATTCCGCATTATGACCAAAAACCACGAACCTCATTACACAGAAAACGTGCAGGAGCATCTGCATCAGGTGCAAAGCCTGCTGGATAAGCACGAGCTGGTCGAAATGCTGGCGCGCAAGCAGGAAATGCCACGCCAAGAGCGTCACGAATTGTTGGGCAATATACTGCACAAGCAGCATCTGGCCGAACTGCAAGATAAACTGAGCAAACTGCATTCCTCCGATATCGCCTTTATCCTGGAGGCTCTACCCATTGAGCAGCGTTTGCTGGTATGGGATCTGGTCAAGGCCGATCGTGACGGCGAAATTTTGATCGAAGTTTCCGATTCAGTGCGTGAATCATTAATTGCCACCATGAGTCGCGAGGAACTGCGCGAGGCGGCGGAGCAGCTGGATACTGACGAGATTGCCGATTTGGCGCATGATTTGCCACAGGCAGTGATGCGCGATGTATTCAAGTCTCTCACCATTGAAGAACGCGAGCAATTGCGCGCGGCGATGTCCTATCCGGAAGATGCAGTAGGCGCGCTGATGGATTTCGATATGGTGACCATCCGTGAGCATGTCACGCTGGAAGTCGTATCACGCTATCTGCGTCGTTTCGACGAGATGCCCGATCATACTGACCAGCTATTCGTAGTAGACAGAGACGATTTTTTTAAGGGTGTCTTGCCGCTTAATCGCTTATTGGTAAATGAACCGGACGTGCCCGTAAGCAAGCTGATGTTGACCGATACCATCAAATTACATTCGGATGACAAGGCGGAAAAAGCAGCACAGGCATTTGAGCGTTATGATTTAGTTTCAGCACCTGTGGTAGAAGAGGACGGTAAGCTGGTTGGTCGCGTAACCGTAAACACGGTGATGGACTATATACGTTCAGAATCGGAAAGCGACATTTTGAATACGGCCGGTTTGCGCGGAGAAGAAGATATCTTTGCTTCGGTCTGGAAGAGCGTAAAAAATCGCTGGATGTGGCTGGCACTCAATCTATGTACAGCATTCTTTGCCTCACGCGTGATAGGCGAATTCGAAAATACTATCGAAAAACTTGTCGCACTCGCGGCGCTGATGCCTATCGTGGCAGGTATCGCTGGCAACTCGGCAAACCAGACCGCCACTATTATCATCCGCTCGCTGGCACTGGGGCAGCTTAGCCAAGCTAATGCACGGCGGCTAATCAGCAAAGAAATTACCATCGGTGGCCTGAACGGCCTGATTTGGGGCGGTGTAGCGGGATTGTTCGCCTACTTCCTATATAAAAGTGTACTACTTGGCGTAATTTTGACTATTGCCATGGTGCTCAATTTAGTCCTTGGCGCATTGGCTGGTTTACTGATACCGCTGACCATGCAGCGTATGGGGCGCGACCCGGCCATCGGTTCCAGTGTAATGCTTACCGCTATTACAGACAGCGGCGGCTTCTTCATTTTCCTTGGGCTCGCTGCTCTATTTTTAATCCATTGAATTCCATATTTATGTGGCCTGGCGCGATAATCGGAGCGAGGACAATTCTTCACAAATGAAGATCGCCAAGCAAATTTGTTATAGCTTACGTAGAAAATCAAAAACAAAATGGCAGAACTATTCTTTTCATCATTAGGTTTTTTGCCATAACTGCCCCGACGAATTTATACTCATATCCTCAGCACTTTTCATACTCGTTGCTTCATAGAAAGTACTTGCTATGTATCCTGGCAATAAGTCGACTCTACCACTTGTATCGGTCATCGTGCGCAGCATGGGGCGACCGGAACTTCGCTTGGCGCTGGAATCGATCGCAGGGCAGGATTATCCAAACGTTGAGGTTATCGTGGTCGATGCAACGGGCGGAAGCCACCCGGCGCTGCCAGCTATAACCTGGCAATCCGGCCATTCGATACGAATCGTCGGCGGCCACCGCCGTTTGCCGCGACCCCAAGCCGCCAACGAAGGATTGCAAGCCGTAAATGGTGAGTGGTTCTGCTTTCTGGACGATGACGACACTTACGATTTTGACTTCCTCTCGGCCATGCTGAACGCCTCCCATGCCCATCCCGAAGCACTACTGATTTACGGTCGAACCCGAGTGTTTGATGAAAACGGGAAGGTCGAAAAGTTGTTTGGTAGCCCGTTCAACCGCGCATTGATGTACTTCGGACCATTGTTTTACTGGCAAGCGGCGATTATTCGCCGCAAAGTCATTGAATTAGGCTGCCACTTTGATGAAACACTCGAAATTTGCGAGGATCGCGATTTTCTGAATCAAATTGCAGAGCACTCCGATTTTGTATTCGTTCCGGTTGTGGGATTCAATTATCACCCCTACTTGGGCACCTCGGGCACAGGCTCCAAAGCAACTCGGGATATACCTCGCCTCGAACGTTCGGAAAATATTTTGCGATCAAAATGGTCCGGCGCATCGTCCTATCATACCCGCCGCCTTGTTGAGATGTGCATGGGGGCAGTTCGCGCCTTTCATGACGGAAATTTTGCACTTTCCCGCACCTTGTTTGATAAAACGCTTGAAGCGTACCCGGATGACCCCAGTGCCTTGCATGGGCTCGCCCGACTGGACCTTCACGACGGTCAGCTGGCTACGGCAGAAAAATTGGTTCGACGGGCAATCGAAATCAATCCGTCAGTCGACGAGTTTCGCATGACCATGGCACTCATTCTAGAGGCATCCCATCAATACGAAGAAGCACTTGCCTTTGCCCGGCAAGCGGGAATCAATCCGATATTTCAGGCGACTGCCGATGCACTCGCCCGACGCCTGCCTGTCACTGCCCGAGCAACACTTCCCTCCACTACAGGTGTCCAACAACTGGGGCGACTGGCACCGTGCCCATGCGGCAGTGGACGTCGCTTTAAGGAATGTTGCGGGGCTATCCGGCCAAATCAAGAACCCACCATGATTAAGGCCAACCACAACTCTCGCGTTACGATCATTATGACGATTCGGGAACGTCACAGCCTGACGATCCAAGCCTTAAAGTCTATCCTGTCCAACACACCCCCCATTTTCCGCCTCATTTTCGTGGACTGCCTTTCGCCAGTCTGGATTCGTGAGCAACTTGAAACGCTGGCCCACCAATACGGAATTGAATTGGTACACACCGAAGACCCGCTCTGGCCCAATCAAGCCAGAATAAAAATTCTGGATCGCATATCGTCTGAATATACCGTATTCATCGACAACGACGTTCAGGTTGAACCGGGCTGGCTGGAGAAGCTGGTTGCCTGCGCAGATGAGACCGGTGCTGGCATTGTGGGGCCTTTGTACCTTTGGGGCGACGGCAAATCCACGCCAAAAATCCACATGGCGGGCGGCAGGCTTATTATTCACCCAGACGTCAGCCGTGATGGACTGGTCATGGAAGAGGAGCATCTGCTCTTCAATCGCCGACCAGAGGACGTGCAGGAACAGCTCTTCAGAAAACCCTGCGATTATGTTGAATACCACTGCATGCTGATCCGCACCCAACTCCTGCAGGAGCATGGCCTGCTTGACGATGGAATCATCTCTGTCCATGAACATATTGATGCTGCACTTGCAGCTAAGCGGCTGGGTTACGCTACTTACCTGGAGCCTGCATCACGTGTGAACTACCTTGCTTTCGCCGATTTTCTGCTGGAGGATCTTCCCATTTTTAGAGTACGCTGGTCGCGGGATGCGGGCGAACAAAGCATTCTAAATTTTGCAAAAAAATGGGGGGTTTGCGACGACCAACGTTCCTTTGGCCAAGTACGTATTTTTCTGAGCAAGCATGTTGGCCACATCGATCCGCTCAGAACAAATATCCCTCCGCGCCAGGCGTGGAACACTACTATGCGCAAAGAAGAGCTACAGCAGACTCGTTCAGGCTTGCTGGATATGGCCATAGAGCACGGCTATCAAGCCGCAGAACTTACCTTACTAAGCGAGGCCTATTTCACTGCACAAGCACTCATGACGGGTAGATATCGCTCATGTGGTCGGCCCTTCATTAACCATCTAGCAGGTACCGCCAGCGTACTTCTGCGCTATGATTTTCGAATTGAAGTGGTAATGGCAGGGCTGCTGCACGCGGCATACACTCATTGCCCGGCCCATCCGGAAGGCAAACAGGCAGCGCATGACGAGGTTTGCAGTAAACTCGGTGGAGAAGACAACAAAGTGGAGCGTCTGGTCAGAGGCTATACGCTCAAAGGAACGAAATCGCCGAGAAATCAGGTTAGGGTAACGGATGTCGGGCGATTTACTATTTTTGATGCCGAAGTGCAGATGATTGCCCTTGCCAACGAGATTGATATGTACCTGAGTGGCGAAACCCGCTATTCGGCACCTCGTAACGATGAAATAACTCCGGCACAACTGGACGTAGCCGCCAAAATTTGCGAGATTATTGGGGTAAGCGGTATGTCCCACAGCCTGCAGCAAGAACATAACGATAAGCGGCTACCACCCCCGCTCAGCTTACTCACCCAGCAAAACATGAGCTATCAGCTCAATCCTTTCCCACAGGGCACTGTATGAGAATTGCATGAATACATCGCAGGAATTCTTACACAATTCATCGATAACATCCCAGATGGGCGTCTTGACGCAGTTCATCTTCGTTCCTGATGACGTATTGAAAGCTGATGCCACTATTGTTTTGGGGATGAGTTTATGGGAGCGCCCATTAGCAAGGGCAATTGACCTGTACCGTCAGGAACTTGCTGGGAGGCTGATCTTGTGCGGCGGTTACAATCTAAAAATTGACGCAATCGAAGCACTCAAGATGTACAGGAAAGCCAAATCAATAGGAATACCCGATTCAGATATTCTGGTTGATCCAGATTCAAGTAATACTGCGGAAAACTTCTCCAATGCAGCTTTCCTTCTCCAAGCCAACAACATTGAAATAACCCGATCTGTAGTAAATATTGTCTCAATCCATTTTCATAGCCGTCGCGCATTGTTAACGGCACAGAAAGTGTTTGGCAAAGGCGTCCAATTTGGAATAGCAACTTATCCAAGTGTTCACTACACGAGTAAAACTTGGTACGAGACTGAAGCAGGACGTCGGAATGTATTTGACGAGATTGAAAAAATAACTAGATACTTTCCAGGAAACATACTGCCGAAAGGCATTAATTGAAAACTCCGAATACACTTTATGGGGACTGAGGCTAAAGCAGCTTTGGCAATTGGCGCTGCAATTGACTTTGCAATGCCCCAGAGCTTACAGGACGCTTTACAGCTGGCACTCGCCAACCATTTTAATGGAGCATTTGTTTTTTCAAATGGGGTCCTAGCGTCCGAGGAATTCAGCTATTCTCATATCTGGAACAGGGCACTATGCATGCTCCGTGGACTGCAAGAGTCGGGTTGTAAGCGCGGAAATGTGCTGATTATTGATGCCGGAAATCCAGCAACATTTATCCCAGCGCTTTGGGCTACCTTGCTGGGAGGCATGGTGGCTGTACCGCTCACCTTCAGTCGGTGGAATGTCCGTGCGCACCATGAGTTTAAGGACAGACTAGATAAAATCCATGCGACTCTCGCTCAGCCCTTGATTCTTTCTGATGACGAAGACCTGTTCTGGAACAAGGGAAGAAGGCAGATTTCATTTCATCAGCTTCGTGAATACTCGCCTGCTGAAGGAATTACTTCAACTGACTGGGGCGCTCCAGCGGTCCTTATCTCAACTTCCGGTACGACGGGCCTACCGCAACTCGTTACCCTCAGCGGCAAGGCATTAATGCACCGTTGGTGGCCAGCGGGTCCATCCGCTCCCAATCAGACGAGATTTCTGAATTGGATGCCGCTGGATCATGTCATGGGGCTGGGGGTAGCGGGGCCTAATGGACGATTGAAGATTCAACTATCGCCAGAATCGTTTGTGCAAAAGCCATTGGGTTGGCTTGACCTAATTCAGTCCCACAGTATTACTCATGCCGGAATGAGTAATTTTGGCATGAAGTTGATCGCGGATGCGGCCTCATCATCCAACTGGGACCTCTCGAGTCTGCAACGTGTGGGCGTTGGCACAGAAATGGTCTCGGCAAAGGTTTGTACCCGATTTATCGAAGTCCTTGTGGGTAATGGTGCCCCTGCCGAAACGATTATTTTGGGTTATGGACTATCCGAATGCGGACCTGTTGCAGGCGGTAAACGATCATTCCAGCCAGCGTTGCACAACAACGGGCATGAACCACCACTTATCGATTTTCCGACGCAAGGGCATAGCGTTCGTATTGTCGATCAAGACGGAAGCCTATGCCAAGAAGAAGAGATTGGGCAGATTGAAGTGTGCGGCCCGACGATGACCTCCGGATATTATGGAAGCCCCGAGCTCAATAAGCTGATTTTTACTGCTGATAGCTGGTTTCGAACCGGTGATACAGGCTATTTGCGGGGAGGCTGCTTGTGCGTGACAGGAAGAGAAAAGGAAGTCATCCTCGTAAACGCACTCAAGTTTTCCTGTAGTGAAATTGATTCTGTCATACAGTCGATTCCGGGAATATCCTTGGCCTATGTTTTTCCATGGGCTGATGATGGCAGACAAATCGAGCGCCCAGCATTGGTTTATGCAACGGATAAGACGAATGTCGATTTTAGTACAACCGAATCGCTAATCAGAAAGGTTTGCGTCGACCGATTCGGATTTGGCCTGGCTCGTTGCATCTGCATTAAACCCGAGGAAGTACCAAGAACTCGTTCCGGAAAAGTGCAGCGCGGCCGACTGGCTGAGATATTCATACGGACTGACACATCTCATCCCTCTCCTCTGGAAGTCAAGCCACCTGAAACACTCCAAAACAAGATTGCCGCACTGATGGCCAGTTTACTTGATGGTGTGACCCCTAACCTGACAGACGACTTTTTCGAACTTGGCGGCGACTCTTTGGGCGCATTGACGTTTACTGTTGCCCTGGAGCAGAAATTAGGCATCAGCCTTCCCCCAGCCATCTTTGCGCGCGCGCCTACCCTTGGAAATGTTCTGGCTTTTGTTCAAACGAACCCCGCCAGCTCAGGTCGATTGTCAATCGTTCCGGTACAGACAGGAACATCTGGGAAGGGGGTATTCATTACGCCTGGATTGTGGGGAAACAACGGCTACGCTCATAACCTGGCAATTGAAATGGGCCCGGAGTTCTCCGTTTGGACATTTCACATAACCGCCCCGGCTAACTGGACACTCCGGTTTCACAGCATTCCAGAACTCGCAAGAGAATGCTGCACGTTAATGCAAACGGTCCAGCCCCAAGGTCCCTATCACATTGCGGGGCATTCGTTTGGTGGAATGATCGCCTTTGAAATGGGAAGGCAATTGTTCGCCTCAGGACTGGCAGTAGGGACGCTGTCAATCATCGACATCACGGCGAAACTCATGCATCGCGATTTCAATGTTGACAGTACGAAGCGCACTGATTATGTGATTGAACACCATCGCTTGCTAAACAAGCTATACCTTCCGCGTCTTATAGAAGGGCCCCTTCGATATTTCAGGGCCAGGGACAGTGTCTATTTGCCCCTTTCGGATAAAACAGGTGGCTGGTCGTACCTCTCCAAAAATGGCGTTGAAATTATTGACATTCCCGGTGATCACCAATCGATCGTAAGAAACCCATCTCTCGGGATTTTGAGTAAACACATCGTAGCAGGTATACGAGGTCAGATAGGATTTCTCCATCCTCATCTATCAATTTCAGAGATGGCGCGAATAGCGATTGATGAGGCTCGCAATGCGTGTGTTGAAGGCAACCTGCTACTAGAAATTGAGTCGCTGAAGCGTGCCATAGCCGCAGAGCCCAACGTGTCTTCCTGGGTCTTCACAAGACTTGCGCATGCCTTGCTTTCAGCTGATCAAATTGGACCTGCCGCAGAAACATATCTCTCAGCCTTAAAAAGAGATCCTTGGCCACTCACAACACATTTACACCTTCGCGTAGCATTAATAAATAGCAGGTCAAGCAATTTTGGTCTCCACGCTTCGCATTTTGCCAAACAGACAAAAATTGATTCCCCGGCAATAGCCCGAATCATAGGAGCTATTTTTTTGATACTAGGAGATGCTACGGGGGCAGAAAGAGGCATCAGAACTGGGCTCGAACAAATTCCAGAGAGTCTGGAACTTCGGCTGCAATTGCTTAATTTTCTGGTTGAGAATAAACGCTTTTCTGAAGCTGAGGAACAGCTTGTTATGTCACTTGCCCATCCTATAGCAAATGATGAGGCTTATTTTGATCTCGGTATTCTTGCCATTAGACTGAATAAGTTCGACCTCGCAACCGACTGTTTGAACAAGTCCATTGACATTGACCCGGGCAACTCTCGCGCCCTGGATATACTGGGGAAAATTCAGGCCGCAAAAGGCAATATTGAATCAGCCCAGCATTTGAAGTCCAGGCTGGAAATAATTTTGCATGGCCAAATATTTCGTTCTGAGTAATTCAAACAAAGTCGTGGTAGGGGAATAAAAAAGCGGGAGTTCGACCCGCGAATAAACAAAAACGTTAGCTACAGTCTCTGACTGCAAGGCTTCATGCCTTGCGCAGCCCAAGCCTCACTACTTAGTTTAAGCCAAAATAAAGGATCACCCCCTGAAACGTCTACACATGAGATTTACGTATGCCAATTTTAATTGTGTAAGACTCTCCAAGCTGCTAGCAATGTGCACGTTTGGACTGTCGCTGTGGGCCATAGCAGAACTGTCGACAGCCAAGGTCATCATCGGTGATTCCCCTCATTATGTGGTTCCGGTGGCGACTGATGCGGCGATGATAGGGCAATTGTTACTCGTACACATCCGCTACCACCAGGATGGCTCCAACCAGTTGGAGCTCGACGATTCCACGCGCGCGATGCTTGCCCACGTACAACCCGGGGGCGTGGTGCTCTATGGCGCCAATATTTCGTCCGCACAGCAGGTACGCAAACTAATCGCCGATATTCGCGCCGTATTGCGGATTCCCCCCTTCATCGCCATCGACGAAGAAGGGGGGCGCGTTTCACGGATTCGAGGGCTTGAGGGGGCGGTCATGATTCCGTCAGCACGTAATCTTGCGTTGCGTGGCCAGGATGCCATTGAAAAAGCATACACCACCATCGGCATTGAGTTGGCAGCACTCAATATAAACATGGATCTTGCGCCTGTTGCTGACCTGGGATTTTACCCAGCACGACCGTATTTGGGCGATCGCGCTTTCTCTTCCAAACCTGAAATAGTTTCGCGGGCCGTCGCAATCGCTGTAAACGCACTACAGACGTGTGGTGTAATCGCGGTCGTCAAACATTTTCCGGGGCATGGACGCACGCAAGACAACAGTCATGAAACGGGCGCCGTGATCAAAGCCACGCGCGCCGAACTCGAGGCCGATTTACAACCGTTCCGCGCGGCGTTTGCAGTGGGTGCTGGCGGACTGATGACTGCGCATGTCGCATACCCCGCACTAGACGCTACCGGTTTGGTGGCCAGCGTTTCTGAACCCATTCTGCAAGGGCTTGCACGGCGAGAGCTAGGTTTTAATGGACTCATCGTTACCGATGCCATCGAGATGCGTGGCCTCACACCGCAAATTTCGGAAAAAGATGCTGCGCTCGCGGCATTTATGGCCGGGGCCGATCTACTCATGGGGCCGACAAACCCATTGGAAATACTCAATTATCTGAGACAAGCGCTCTCGTCCCCTAACGCTAAAATGGTAGAAGCGCGCGCACGGCTCCTAGATTCATATCGGCGCATTATGACGACCAAGTATGACTACAAAATAGCGCCGCCACAGTATTGAACGGGGCAATTAGGCTGATGAGCTATCAGCTCAATAGCAATCACGCCATGCCTGACAACGTCAAATTCGGACCCTCTGAATAAGTTCAACTGATTATCTTATTGACAATAGGTTTGTTTAGAGCTGATCATTCATTTACAGACATCGATATGCCAAGCCATCATTAATTCTATTGCTAATGGGCATATTGGTTTCTATCTCGCTAGCTCGGCAAATTACAGGTAGGCAGACTAACCTAGCTGAGCTTTCCTCAACCGCAACATTAACTAAAGATGTAACCGAATATTTACTCCCCCCAGGATTTTTTAGAAGCTTCCTAGGAGGCACTTAATAAACTCAACCACCAGGAGAACTATCATGATTTCACGCGTCACAAGCACTCTCATTTTCGCAACACTCGTTACTGCCAGCAATGCTCACGCACAGGTTCGCATCGTCAGGGACATCCCGACCGCACTGGCAGTTGAAGCTGTTGCCGCCGCCGTCGCTGATTGCTCTTCGAAAGGCTATAACGTCACTGGAATTGTGGTCGACCGCGCTGGACAGCTCAAGGCTCTACAACGTGCAGACAACGCGGGCCCGCATTCAATCGATAGCAGCCGCAAGAAAGCATACACCGCTCTTACAACCAAAAATTCGACCACGCGGCTAATGGAAAGTACACAGAAAAATCCCGCAGCTGCTAATCTTGTCTTCATAAATGATTTCATTGCCCTGGGTGGCGGAGTACCCATTCAAGTGGAAGGCGAAACAATTGGTGCCATTGGCATCGGCGGTGCGCCTGGCGGCCACCTCGATGAGCAGTGCGCAGAGGCAGGAATCGCTAAGATCAAGGATCGCTTGAAGTGATTTTGATTTATGTTAGAGAATTTTATTTGGCAACGTCTCCTTGCGGCCATCTGAATTAAATTCTCAAATATGATGGAATTAAGGTTAAATAATGTAGGGCGCGCTCAAAAACCTAGTGCAACATTTTTGAGAGAAAATGTTGCACTTTAAAAATCTACACACACAGTTAAGGTTTGAAGAACGAACCATAATCCAGGCGCAGTTATCAAGGGGACGCAAGCATGAGCACATTGCTTAAACGCCTCAGTGTGCAGCCATATTACCAAGACTCATCTTCTCCATACGGGCAGCCATATGGACGTTTTGTGTTCCTCCAGAAGTTTCATGGTCAATAAGAAACTAATCCCTCAATCTATCTTCCCTATGTATAGGCTTAATTTCTTGCAGCCAAGTCGCACTTCCCTTGCCATTGCGTTGGTTTGTCTACTTCCCTATTACGTTGAAGCAACTTCCCCACCAGATGCATGCGGCCCAGTGATTGTCATTGAGCCACATACCCCCAAGACTAGCGACAGCCGCCCGAACCTTGCTTGGGAGCCCATAACGGGCGCGAGTGCCTACAAGATAAAGCTTGATAGCCGGATACCCGAAGGCGAGAAGGTATTCAGCGCCGAAGTCCAAGTATCAACTCCCAGTTTTCTCCCGGCAAAGGCGCTAACCGAGAGTCGCGCTCATGTGCGTGCCACAATTACGCCTATTTGTGGCACGGCAGAAGGCATACCTACCATACACCAATTCGACATCGATACTGCGCCGGCATGCGGCACTGATTCCAACATCAGGATCATTAATGCAAGCGGGAAAAGACAATTATTGTGGATCGGCCCGAAGAGCGCCCAGTCCCATAATCTTTGGGTTTATGCGGTGGATACTGGCAAGCTGCTGTCCAATGCCGAAGTGAGCGAATCGAGTTGGATGTTCCCGGATGATCTGGTCGGGCCGGCCATTATTGCAATCAGGCCCAAGTGCGCTGCGGGTCAGGGAATGTTTAATTACCTTGCGTTCTAAGCCCTTTGCCGGCCTTATGTGAATTGTTCGCACCGGCTTGACGCAACTGTTGCAGCACAATCTCCCCAACTCTGCGTCCAAGAGCTAAGCCCTGATTGTTATCGCTCGAAAAATGTATGCCGCCATACAAACGCGACAGAGCTGCCTCCGCGGCGGCTTTTTGCAATTCGTCGCCTGCTTCCGGGAAGAATCCTGTCAGTACTACCGATGCGGCGCCGGATACCGTCGCATGTGCCGAAACATAACTCGGGAATGAAGGCGTAACCAGGTAAGGCATGAATTTCGGGTCAAACTTATCTTGAATGGCCGCTACCGGACGTTGCGTCCAAAATTGATACTTGACCCGCCATGCGGCGATCATGGCATCTGCCATGGCCACATTGAGGGCAGAAAACAGGCGTGCGGCCCCAGCTGTGTCCAGGTGATTTTTCTCTATCAGCTTTGCGGCCTTCATGTTCCACACTCCAGCAGGGGTCACGGATCCCTGATCCAGATTCCAGTCATCCGCAATCTTCTTTTGCTCCAACGTCAGTGCCTTGTTTACCCGTAGCACCTCCTGCGTTTCGTCCCAATAGGCCGGGCTGTCATAAAGCACTGGTGGCGGCGCCCCCAGTGCCCGCGTCGCCTCCAGCCAGGTGCGCCAGCGCGCCGCAAGAGGCGCTGTCGGAAAACGGGCAAATACCGGCGGCGCGGGGCGCCAGTGGCCAGGTGTCATCGCCGGCTGGTCAGCCGGGTTCCAGGTCAGGCTGGCTCCGTCCAGCAGGGCGCGGTTGATCAAACTGGCGGCCGCCTGCTGTCCCAATTCCCAAGCTTGGTCATAACTCTTTAGCTTCGGTGGGTCAGTTGTATAGGCCAGATAAGCGGCCCGGCCCAAGGACTGATAACGCCCCGGCGACTCCAGCGGGAACAAATATTCCAGCATGGCTGAAGCAGCGGAATGCAGCGCAAGCGCTTGCGCCGGTTTCGGCAATTTCTCGCGCGCTGCCAGACGCACCGCTTCATAATTTGCCACATGAAGCAGCGCCAACGTGCGGCTTGCCCGCAACGGGTTGAGCCGGTACTTCACCACCAGCTTCAGGGCAAAGTCGTTCCATACCAAGCTAGCCGGCTCCCGCGTCCAGTTCGCCTGCCATGAAGCAGCACCCTTGGCCGTTTTATCCTGCGCGGGAAGGGACGATTCGATAACCGGATCGGTATTGCTGGCTGCTGCTGGGCTTGCCTGTCTTCCGCAGGCAGCCATTGCGGCCAGGCAGTCTGAGTAGAAAGATTCGCGGCATTCACTCGCCCATCCACCGCGGCAGGCAGAAGCATAAACGCGATCATAACGGCGCAAAATTCGCGCCTCATGATCCAACTTGCATCACGCATATCACGGAGTAAATAAAACCAGTGGAGCAATCAAACCGGGGGTCGACCGCGCCGGCTCCATGTTGTCATGCCAATGCCCAACAACACCAGCAGCGCTGTGGCGGGTTCGGGTATTGGGTTAGTTGAGGCATCTGCCATGACAAAAAAGCGGGTATTGGTGAAATCACCTTCATTCCAACTGCTCGTGCCACCACCGCTATCAACGCCAGCGAAGAAATAACTTGCGCCCGGTAGATCCGTGTTGGTCTCCGGCATCCAGCCAAACCCGCTGGTGCCAAGCAGGCCTGCACCGAACACCAGCGCATAGTTACCCGGCCCCAAGGTGAGAGAAAACGGAATCGTCACATCATTACCCCCGTCGCCCGGCACAAAGGTCGCAGACGCCAGCGCATTGCTTACCAGATCCAGCGGATCAAAACCCGGTAACGCGCCGGGGCCGGTCAGAGGCAGGATGGCGGCGAAAAAATCATCCGCAGCAGATGACCCGCAGACGCGCCCGCCCACCCCGGTGAGCGTTGTTGTCGACCCCAAGTTGAAGCGGGCACCGAGGAACTGGGTGTTATCGAGAGTGGAGCCACCCGCCGTGCAGTCAGCCGGGCCGGGACTGGCGGATTGGTAAATCACCGCAGCGAACGCCTGGCCAAACGTAGTTGCCATGCCCATGGCAAAAATGATTCCGGTGAATGCTATCAAGTTAAATTTTTTCATTTTATCCCCCTATTATTTGTCTGTTCTAAACGAAATACATCTAGCCATTAAGGCGTTGTTAATCGCTTCTGTTCGTCCGCAACCTGCGATGTTGGGTTTCATTTCATTCAGTCGGGCTTTCACAGTCGACTAAATAATTCTGAATTTAAACCATCCAGGCCTCCCTCAATTCCTCGATTAAGTTCAAGCACAACGTCAAGTCCCCGCGACACGTCGGGGTCTAATCGGACAAAGTATCGATTGGCAAAAAAGGGCAAATGCCAGACTCTCGGTGCCGGCCCAATAATGGTCATGATCGTGCCTACCGGCACTTCGTTTTGAAACGCCACCCAAGACTTCTTGTAGTATTGCATTGAATGCAAATATGCACGTGCCGTCTCTCTGCTGACTTGCTTATTGTTAAGGCTGTCAAATACAGCCATCAAATACAAAGACCGGACAATTTTGTATCGACTCCCAGGCTGCAACTCATCTGCGTAGCTTGGGCCGCAGAAAATTGTGCTAAATACAGCCAATAGGGCGAACGCGACGCTGGTTAGCCGTATTGCATCCTGGAGCTTGTTCATTTGCACTGAGTTGGTTGCGCTGAAGGGGTGGGTTGATCGAGAATTCCCCAGGTTCTCAACCATTCTATTTCCACTGACACCGCCAATACATAAAGCATCGAAGGAATATTAGCCAGCCAGTCTGGGATTCCGTGACCGGTTGAGAAATCCACGAAAGCGTCATGTGTCTCGCCAAACGTGTAACCTGCTGGCACATACCGCTCAATGAACTCACTGACGGCACCACCTGGCGGGACTAGGGTACCGGGACGTCCGATGGTACCAGGTGTTTGCCAAGGTTGCCGAAACCAATAAAGCCCTGTCGGGTCTGTCCTGCTCATTGGACTCCCCCCCACATAGATATAGAAATTCAACCCACCCCCCAACCCAATCGGATCAGCACTAATAAACCGTTTCAAAACCGGATCAAAATACCGGGCACGATAGTAATACATTCCAGTCAAATCATTTTCCCGCCCAGTATATTCGCTTGAATTGCCGTCATCATTTGCGGAGGGTGTCGTCTCGCCATAGGGGCTGTATGCATAGTAATTCTGCACACTCGCGTCATCCTTCAGCATCGCCACCACACTACCCAGCGCATCGGTCAGATAATGTCGTGTCCCCGCCGCAGTGTACCGTGCCAGCATGTCATCGACGACAATTCCCGACAACAATTTGATGTTGACGGTATTGCCCGCCAGCTCGGCGATAACTTGACTACCATCATAGAGAAACCCAACGCTCTGTCCATTGACGATTTTTTCGATGCGTCGACCCAGCGCGTCATAGGCAAAGCTGGCGGTGAGACCCGGTCCGGTGATGGCCGTCAGCCAGTTACGCGTATTCCAGGTGTACGTGGTTGCTTGCCCGGTGGTCTGGCTGATCTTGCTGACCAAGTTGCCATTGTCGTCATAGGCCAAATTGAAGATTTCGCCGCTGCTCGTGAGGGTAAAGGTCAGCATACGGTCAGCCGCGTCGTAGGTGGCGGTGAACGGAGTTTCGTCACGGCTGGGCAGCATAGTGGTTTTGCTGGTGCGCTGGCCTTTGGCGTCGTAGCTATAGGCAATGCTGTTGATGATGGTGGTGTCGGGTTTGCGATAAGTGATTCCAAGCAGACGCGATGCGGCGTCGTACTGGTATTCCATGCGCACACCGTTGGACAGGGTTTTGACAGTGAGGCGGCTGGCGGCGTCCCAGTCGTAGATGACCGGCGCTTCGTTATTGAACTTGATGCCAATCACCCGTCCGGCCTTGTCATAGTCGTAGGCAGTGGTGTCGAGGTTGTCCAGTTTGCGCGCAATGCGGCGGCCCAGAGCATCGTACTGGTACGTGATGACATGGCTGCCACCCTGCTGGTGGATCGTTTCCTGGGTGAGCAGATCGCGGTTGTCATACACATAGTCGAAGCGACTAGGGCTGGCGCCACCCTTTTCTTCGAGTGCGATGAGCCGACCCACTGCATCGTAAGTAAAATAACTTGTCGTGCCACCAGGCAGGCTGATCTGGGTCACGCGACCGTCAGCATCGTAGGCAAGCGTGGACATTTGGCCCTTGCCGTCGGTAGCGCTGGCCAGCCGACCCGCCACGTCATAAGCAAAGGTACTGGCCTTGCCCTTAGAGTCGGTTTTCTTCGTTAACCGGTCTGCCGGGTCGTAATCGTAACTTGCGATGGTATTGCCCAGGGGATTGACCACCGACCCTAGATTGCGGTCTGTGCGGTAATTGATCTGGGTCTTACCGCCCATGGGATCCTCCACCTGGGTGACCTGATCAATGGGGCTTAACGTTTTCTGGTTGGAAAAGCCCAAAGGATCGGTTGCCTGGGTGACGCGCCCGGCCAGATCGTGAAGGAGGGTAGTGGTATTGCCCAGCGGATCCTTGAGGCTGACCAAATCGCCTTCCGGGCTATAGTTCAAGGTGACCACGTTGCCCAGCGGGTCGGTAATGGTCTTGACTTCGCCGCTGCTTGTGTAAGTGAGGCGTGTGGAATTTCCCAGCGCATCGGTACCTTTCAGTATGCGACCGGTGTTTGGGTCGTACTCCATGGTGCGGGTCACCTTGTCGCCATTGTCCATATATTGAGTAACGCTGGTGATGGTGTTCCATTTTGGATCGAAGGTGTAATCGGTAAAGCGGCCGTCGGGATCGGTGGTGCGCGTGCGGTTGCCGTTAGCATCGTAGGCGTAATGTATGGTGCGTCCGATGGTGTCCTTGATGGTGGTGATGCGGCCATTCAAGTCGCGGGTGTAGATCACTTTCTGGCCCTGACTGTCCACGGTTTCTGTCGCGAGGCCAGCGTTGTTAAAACGCTGAGTATTGCTATTGCCTAGCGCGTCAGTTACGGTGGTTTCCACCACCACGCCAGGGCGGGTAATGAACTGCCCGACTTGATTTTGTGCCCAGTCTTCGCTGCTGACCTGATATTCACCCCCCACAGTTGCAGCGCATGCGCCGGTCAGCTTGTACGAGAATTTCAGTTCCAGGCCGCCCTCCAGCACTTGCCGCAGCACCCGCCCGCTCTTGCTGTAATACATGGTAATAGGGCGGGTCTTGCCCGGATTGGTGATGGTCTTGATCCGGTAAGGCAGGGGCGGGTTGGGTGCTAAACCAAGGCAAACGTCGGATTTGGTGGGTACGGCGGGTAGTATGGTCGGGATTTGGGTGACAGGCTGGCTAGTGTCGTCCTGATAAGTGTAGCTGGTCACCCCGCCGTCAGGCGCGGTGACTTGGGTAATCCGGTGGTCCGCGTTGTACGCGTATTGAACCTTGCGGCCGATGTCGTCTTCCACCGAAGAAACGAATTCATTGATGCCGTAGTTGAAGTGTAGCGCGCGCAAACCGCTGGTGGCATTCTGGATTCGTCCATCGAATCGGCACAGGATAGTGAGAGACTTGCCGGCAGGATCGCGCTGTTCGACGAGATATTGCAGACCCACCGCGCCAAAACGCGCGAAATACCACTGGCTCCCATCACTGAAGGTGAGTATCCAGCCAGTGCCGTCCTGTTTGAGAACGGCACCATCATAGGTACTATTTTTTGTAGTCTTGAATCCGCCTTGTCCATCAGGTGTGAAGTCGGTACGGACATTACCCGGCTCAATCAGCCGCACCAGGCTGGAGCTGAGGTTAAGCAAGGTAATATCGTAATTCAAGATCCAGTTTAGGCCCAGACTCAGCACCGTACCGGCGATCTTGTTGTACGGGTCGTAGGGATTGAACGACCGGTGCGCCACAAGATCGACGACCGAGGTGACATAAAGATCGGTTTCGGAGGGTGTTTCCTGCCCGGTAGCGAGCCTGACCGGCTTGCAAGTTTTAGCCGGCGGTTCAGCAGCTCCCTTAGGAAGGAACGGTGTTGAAGTTTGATTATTCTGGTTAATTGCAAAACAGGGCAATCCACACACCCCGCAGAAGCGCGGAATGCCGGAACCTGCATCAGTGACGATTACCTTGCCATCAGCCGACGCTGTACCGGTGCCGCCCACTTTCCACTCACCAGTGCCGCCCATGGGGCTGCCGTCGTAATACCAGAGGTCGGTTTTCTCACCAGGGTCCAGGCCAATATCGTTGGGTAATGTCACCGGAATGGGCGCCGAGGGGATGCCGCCCATGGGGGTGCCGAAATAAAGCTGATATACCGAATTGGTAGCAATGGGCGGTGGTGCAACCGGCAGACGATCCGGGCTAAGCCTTTCTACCGCAATGCGGTCTTTTTTCACCCCATCCCAGCCAATGATGGTTACACCGGCGGGAATGGTAATTGCAAGACCCGGATAACGTTCATCGGTAATTGACTGAGGCTGATTGGATGTGGCAATGGGTTTGAATTTGTCTTCGCTGGGCGGTGAGCTGATTATCCAGTCGTCGTACACTCTGATCTGGCCAGCCGTCAGATTGACAATATTTGGCCAGATTGGATAAAGAGGATGCGCTTCGGTCGCGTCAAACCTCAGTTCCACCTTGCCTGAAGGCAAGCCGGTGAGCAGGAAGTTGCCCGCGCTGTCAGTTGTGGTGGTCTTGGTGTCGAAGCTCACCCTGACATCCGGGATACCATCCCCCGCCGGTGTGACAAAGCGCCCTTTCACGCCCGTGACGCCGCTATTGGCCTGTACGTTGACATTCACCGTGGCAGTGCGCGGCTGATCGACGCCGGAGAGATTAGCCATGGCAGTAAGTGTGATGGGGAAGGTCCCGGTTGCCGCACCCGATGCTGCTTGCAGGCGAAGTACTCCAGACTGGTTGGCAGTCAGGTAGGCAGGTTCGAATTTCGCCGTGACGCCGGCTGGCAAGCCGCTTGCGGATAGGCTGGCCAGCCCGATGAAATTCTGGCTGCCGCTGCTGGCAAGCTGGATGGATAGGGAGGAACTCGAATCCTGCAGCAGGCCGATGGTGGCGGGACTAGCGGTCAGATTTAAATCCTGGTCACGATTGATAGTGAACAACGGCCATGTCGCCACGCCGAGGCTGTTGGTGACGGATACAGAGCCTGACTGCGCGTTTGCCGGAACCACTGTGGTTAATTGTGTTGCGGTAGCGGCGGTAATGCTAGCCACGGCGTCGCTCGCAAATTTCACTGTGTTCTTTGCGGCTTCGGGGTCAAAGCCGGTGCCGTTGATGATGACCTGGGCGCCGGGTTGGCCGTGATCCGGATTAATGCCGGAGATGCCAAGCACCGGGGCGGTGGAGATAATCTGGACTTGCAGGCTGGACGAGGTGCCGCCCAACGGCGTGAAAACGACTACCGTGGCATTGCCTGCCAATGCCAGCAGGCTGCCCGGAACTGTAGCATTAAGCTTGGTGTTGCTTATGAACGTAGTGGGGATTTTCTGATTGTTGAATAGCGCATAAGAGCTGGACAAGAAATTTTGCCCGGAAAGGCTGATTGCCTGGTCTGTGCTATTGGCTTTGAGGGTGTTGGGTGTAATCGAACTGAGAACCGGAACACGGGCCTTCACAGTGAAGGTGAGTGAATTTGAATCGCCTCCTCCCGGCTGGGGATTGCGCACAGTAACCGGAACTTCGCCAGCCGTATTGACAAGCGTGGCTGGCACATCCGCTTCAAGATTCTTCGGGTCCACATAACGGGTAGTCAGCGCAGTTGCACCCCACAGCACTGACGATTTTTTGACAAAGCGGGAGCCTTGCACCTTTAGCACCCATGCGGGCGAGCCGGAAGCTATCTCAATTGGGTTAATGGTACTTAGCAAGGGTTTGGGGCTGGGCAAATCGACGAACAGCAGATCGTCCTTTTCCCCTGACAACGCCAGGGCCTAATTGGTCGGGGTTGCGATGGCCAGTGCCAGAGGGCGGGGCACCCCTGGAAATTCCTGCACTGCCGCTTTGTCATCCTTGAGATCAACCAGACTCAGGAGATCAGATTCCTGACTGGCCACGACCACCTGCGAAAAATCCGGGTGGACAGCAACCGCCCCAGGGTGTTGGGCCAAACTGACGGAACGGACGAAAGTCATGGAGTTCAGGTTCATCACCCGCAGGGCATTTTCCTTGGGACTGGAGATCACCGCCAGACCAAGATTTTCATCCACTGCGATGCTGCCCGGCTCAAAATCCAGCTCCAGACTTGAAGTGATCGTCAGACTTGCAAGGTCAAGAATAGCGAGATGTCGGTTCTGGCTCAACAAGAAGGCTGCACCCATGCCGGGATGCACAGCGAGGGCGCGATAGACCTCGGCTGTGTTCAGCGCCGCTAATTGCTTGCGACCTGTGTTGTCGAGGACACGAATACCCTGAGCGCTATCGGTCAGCACCAGGCTGCGTTTACGGGTGGGATCGGTAGCGATGGCGAGTATTTCCGCGCCCATCTGAATGCGGTCAACAAGGAGCTTGGGCGTAGCGGGCGACAGATCGACGAACCGTATTTCATCGGATGGCGTGGTGAGTCCTAGCACTGCAAGATTGGACACCGGATCGATGGCGATCTTGCGGGCGCCTGCGTTGAGGGGCAGCACGCTACGGAAACGATCGGACAAGCGCCAGCGCGACAATAGCCCTTTCAGTCGTTCGGTTACGACATAAGCCTGACCCTGGCTCTGATGCACCGCAACGTCGCGATAGCGGAAACGCATGCTCAACGGCACAGCCCACTTGGCCTGCAACGGGTCCAGTTTAAGTAGCTTGTCACCCAGCGGAAGTGATGTGTAAAGTACCTTCGTCGAAGGATCAAATACCACATCGCCGGGTTTATCCACCAGCAGATGTCGGCCCTGATTCAAGCTTTGCTTGAGATCTATCAGGTTGACACTGATATCGTCCTGCGTGGCAATGAATGCGTTGCCACCCTGGATATCCACTGCAACACGGTTAGCCGATCCATCAAGTGCGCTTGCGGTGTCGACAAGGCCTTGTACTGGATCAATCAGCATCCATTGGTCCTTGTTCTTGGGCAAGACCAGCGCAAGGGAATCGGTATCCCACCATAGCAGCCCATCGATTTGGGAACCGATGGGCATGGTCTTGGTTACTGTCAGGCTCGTGAGATCGACAGTCAGAATATCGCCGCTCTGCGTGCCAACCAGCAACAAGGGGACTTCCGGATACCAGAGCAAGCCGCACTGGCTTGCCGTTGATCGGAAGCGTACGAAGAACAGCGCCGGTGTCTAGATTCAACTCCAGCAAGCGCCCTTCCTTATCGGCCACATAAAGCCGCTTTTGTTTCTGATCCGCCAGCAGTGCAACAGGCTTGCCGCCTACCGGCCAGTTGGCCTGGATAGCGATTGTTTGGGGGAGCGTGGAGCCCGTTGCCGATATGACGGTAACATCCGTACTTCCCTGCAGCAGGGCATATATCACCTTACCATCATCACTCAATGCCAGACCGATGGGTTTGGTGCTTAACGAAATGCTGCCAATGTCTGCGCCGCTGTCGGGATTCAACAAGGCTATGCCTGCATTGTTATCCTGTCCTATTGCCAATACCCGGGCCGACTTGGCCAGAGCCAGAACATTTGGCCCATTGGAAACCGATAGAGTGGACTCACCGGCAGTACCAGATTCCCACGCTGCCTGCGCTCCCGAACTCAAACCTGCAAGCAGCATGATCGCCATAAAAATGAGCTGCCAACCTGACCTGACAGCCGAAGTGCTGATGCTTGGATGCTGACTTCGCATGGGGATCACCTGTCCTGTTTCCGTTTACTTCATCGCCAGCATAGCCAAGGCAGCTGGGGGGGCCGCATATTCCTTGCCCGTTGCCGTAACCAGCGTGACTTGCTGCGGTTGCCCAGGCATTGAGGTCAATACCACTTTTTCCACGCGCTCACCCATGGCAAAGTTGGACATGGCATCTCCGAGCGAAGCCACTATCGTATAGGCAGTGGTAGCCGACAGTGTGCTGGGACCAGAGGGCAGGCTGACACTCACGGTGGCGCTCGCGTTGGCCGTGCTGCCCGTCAACGCGGGGCTGATTGCGATAATCTGCGAGCCCTGCGCCGGTATAACGGTCAGCTTGACTGTATTGCCCACAGGAACCCCGGTGGTTTTGAACACCACCGATACCGGGTTAGGCGTGGTGGAGGGTAGAACGATATCTGCATTTCCTGTGGGAATCGCGGGCGCCGCCACGCCCGCCACACTGGTAATCATCAGTGTGGGCGAACCTGCCACGAACAGTGGCCCGGGTGCCGCAAAGGTGGAAGCGGGATTGGTGCCCGAGGTACGGGTGATGGATTCGGATTCTAGTCTGATCCTCCCTGTTGATTGGTTGTCCCCTGACATTGCAGTAATAGCACCGTTACCGGCAATGGTGGTGGCAACGATCTTGATCGCACCGCCGCTGCCAGAGCCACCTCTACCACCCACGTCTACGCCACTAAGGATGCCAGCTACTCCACCATTGGCGAGAACTTGCCCGCTGATCGACACAGTTCCCGAGGCGGCGATGAGAAGGGCGCCACCCCCCCTCCGCCGCCAGAGCCACCAAAGGCTGCTCCACCCGAACCACCGCCGCCCCCCGAGCCGCCTATCATGGGCACTAGACTGGACGAGCCATAGATTGAACCAGCAAGCACAGAAATACTGCTAACTCCGTTGCTGTTCTGGGGTGTTGTACAAAAACCTTCACCCGCGCCACTGCCATTTGTTCCTACCGCACCGAAAGAGCCCGATGCGCCTCTTAACGCATAGATATTATTCCCGGCTACGTGATAGCATCCCTGTGCACCGGCTCCGGCACCTGGCCCCAGACCCGTTCCGCCACTACCTTGTGTATTGGTGATATCTTTAATTCCCGCTGCACCACCACGTCCGCCGTCAAAGCCGCCGGGGCCCCCTTTCCCCGACAGACCGTCATCTCCGAGATTGCCATCCCCACTTGCGCCCGTTGCCGTTCCGTTGGTGCCACTAACGTCAACGATACCTGCAATGGTCACGTTTCCGGTCGCCAGTAAAATCACTGGGGTGTTGAGTGCATTCTTTTTAAAAGTCACCGTTACCCCGTTCGGAATATTAACCGAGGTGAAGTTGAATACGCCGCTGGCAGGTAACGTGAGCTGTGTGTTTACCGTGGGGCTGAATGCGCCATCGGTACCCGTGCTCCCGCTGGTAAATGCTTGAGCCACGTTGGAGCCCAGCGCCAAAAGTATTGCCGAGGCTGCGAGGGTGAGTTTGATTTTCATGGTCATCTCCTTAATTTGAAAAATACTGCGTGACTCTAAAAGGTTTCATTGCAGGATGGTGAGTGTGTTGTTTGGACTCGCTACCGCATCTGTCACTCCGGCCGGGGTGACAACCCTAACCACTCGCGCCCCAGTAACTGCGCCAGTCGGAGCCGTGAGGCTAACCGTTATTTCCGTGCCGGATGCATTTACCACGGGCAGCGAAACGACTGATACATCTGCGGCAGGCTCGATCACCACGCTGCTGACGGCTGTCAGGTTCTGACCACGAATGGTGAGAATGATGGATTCCCCTTTATGAATCAGGATGGAGTCAAGAGAATCGATATGCGGCAATCCGACAGCAAGGAAGAACCTATCTGATCCTGCCCCGGAAAAAGGCACTTGGACGGTGTTTGAGAACAGGGCAATCTTGTGGGTGCCGACCGTTGCATTGGATGCAAAGCTGATTGGAACGCTGGCTTGCTTGCCGTCCGCGCTAACGGTAACGGTGCCGCCCAAGGTAATGCCATCTGCCGGACTGACAGTAAACTTGTTCACTCCACTAAGCTCAGATCCAGTGACTATGAGCGTTCCACTACTTCCAAGGATTGGCGTATCTACTGTTGCGCTAAATGCGACACGCCCATAAGTCACACCCAGATTAGGATTAAGAGTAATGATCGGCAGCACGACGGGTGGGGGTGTGGCTCCATCCTGCAATACCACACCCAGAGATGGTGCGATGAAGGGGCCAAAATCCGTACTTGTCGTTCCGGTTGTGTCATCGAGCTTGTTGACGCCCAGAAGGGGCGAACTGATCGGGGTAATGACAGAACCGGCAGTGCTGATGAGTGTGATGGTGTTCGATACGTTGGGCGCGGACAAAGTCTGTCCAGCAAATGTGGTCACGACGAGGGTGCGCGCGCCGGGCGTGGCATTGCTCGCGGCTTCGATGCCCACGGTAAGAGCGGTGCCTTCACCGTTCACGACAGGTAATGAGCCAATAGTCAAACCATTCGGTGGAACGGAGCTGACTTGCTGAACGTTCTGGAAATTGACGCCGCGAACTGTTAGCGTGGTTTGCCCGCCGCCTATGACTAGATAAAGCGGATCGACCGAATCGATACTGGGCAGTTTTGAGGTGACCTGGAATTGCCCAGCTTCAGTTGTCGAGAACGGAATTGATTTGCTGCCAGCCAGGGCGGTGACATGCCGTATGGTCTGGGGCGCAGTCATGGCAATGCTGACAGCTACATTCACCGATTTTCCGTCAGCACTTGGGCTAGGCGTTGCTATTGTCAGGCCATCTGAGGGAGAGATTTGCACGGACGTTACCCCTTCAAGCTGGCTGCCTGTTAGAGTTAGCGTGAAGCTGTCCCCGATGGATTTTGCATTTGGGGAGATACTGCTCACAACAGAGCCTATGCTGACCCCAACTGGCAATGAATAGGCACTGACCGGCAATTCAGTCCCCGTTCCGGCACCTTGCTGCATGAGCAGGCCAAGGATGGGCGCGCTTACAGGGCTGACGATTTGAGTAATTTCGTTAACTACTCTGAAGGTATTCGAAACGTCCAACGTGGCAGAGGAAGTGCCGCCAGACGTGGTCACTGTTACCACGCGGTCACCGATAGTTGCGTCTGCTGCAATCTGAATAGAGGTGCTCGCCGCATCGCCAGTAGCGCTGATAACAGGTGAGGCGCCCACTGTAATGCCCCCTGCCGGACTGAACTGTATGCTCTGTATACCGTCAAGATTCTTGCCCCGAACGATGAAGGGGATATTGTTGGTGCCCAGTACTCCAAATAACGGATCCACAGACGTAATGATTGGTACGGGAAGCGTAATAGACAACCTATCTTGTCCAGGCTCAGCAGAAAAATAAGGCTTGTTAATGCCATTCAGGATGAGTTGCCTTAGGGTTGTGGGCGCATCCTGCGCCACTGTGATGGGTATCGATACCGATTTACCATTTGTCGCTGTTGTAATGGAACCCAGTGTCAAACCGGTGGATGGGACTATTTCTACTCCAGTGACATTTTCCAGACCCATGCCTGAAACGATGACCGATGTTGGGCCTGACCCAATTGAAAGAGCGTTAGGCGCTATTCCGGTAATAAGCGACCCACGGGCAACTCCCACTAACGGAGACTGTAAGGACAAACTGGTGGGGGTGCTCGGTGGCACAACAATCGATTCAAGCGTGACACCCAGATTAAACGCACGGGCGATATTAATACCTGCAAAATCTGCGGTGACATAAACCGGGATGGCAATGCTTTGCAGACCGGGGGAACTGGCCGACAGGCTTGTTACCCCACCTGTCTTTCCGGTGATTTCGGTTGTGACTTCAGTCGATCCGGCCGCAATATTGACAGTGGTGGACTTAAGCTGTGCGATGCTTGTATCAGCTGTCGACAGAGTAATGGTGTGATCAATGTTGTCCTGATTGCCAAGCCCCACGATGAATTTGTAGGGTGTATTGTTCGGCGGAATAGCAATAGGGATGGGGCTGATTGCCAGTTTTGGCAGGGCAGGATTGACTGTTATCGCAAAATTAGATGAACCTTCAGAGCTAGTCAACTTGAACGTGTTGGCACCGAGCTGGGCAAGTTCACTGGCACTAAGCAAAAATTTGATTTGCTTGTCTAAAGTCTGCAAACCAGAGATGCTGAAGTTTGCATCTGGCGGCGTTATGCTGGTTCCGCTCAGCACGTCGCCCACTATTGTGATCTGCTGGCTCCCACCCCGTCGTACTTGGGTAGATGATACCGAACCAATAACGGGAGATTGTGGCTGCAAGCCACCTTACACCCTAAGAATATTTCCAACTCCATCGTAGATATAACGGGTAATCAGCCCTTGCGGGTTGATGAAACGAATCAGCCGCCCCAATGGGTCATAGTCATATTTCTCGGTTCCAGCCGACGCAACTGTGACTACGCCAGCCAGCCCTAACAGAAACAGAAAGCCAGCCAACGCAAAAGGAAACTGAAGCCGTCTCATCTCATGTTTTCGATATTCAATCGCTCCGGTACATTCAGAGAGGTCAGAACAGCTACTTAATATTTACTGACGGTATCAGGAACCGCCTTGATATAGCTTGGTACTTATAATTAAAGACCTAATTTCTATTCATTGCCCTGTGCATAATTTCGTCTTGCAAGTTTTTGCAATGCCATGATTCAGTCAAGCAATTTTAAAGTCACCGTCTAAAGACGGTGGTTTTTAACCAAATTTATTGAAATAAAATATCAATTTTTAAAAATTTATCGTTTAATAACAAGCAACTATACCTAACCTCTATTCCCACTCAATAGTCGCAGGCGGCTTCCCGGAAATATCATAAACCACGCGGTTAATGCCTCGCACTTCATTAATAATGCGGTTAGATATTTTGGCCAGTAGGGCATGTGGCAATTCTGCCCAATGTGCGGTCATGAAGTCCTGTGTTTGCACCGCACGTAGCGCCACCACCCATTCATAAGTTCGACCATCGCCCATCACGCCCACCGACTTTACCGGCAGGAATACAACAAATGCCTGTGCGGTTTTCTCATACCAGCCGGACGTATGTAGCTCTTCAATGAAGATTGCATCAGCACGGCGCAACAAGTCGGCGTACTCTCGCTTGACTTCGCCGAGGATGCGTACACCCAACCCCGGCCCCGGGAATGGGTGGCGGTACACCATGTCACGCGGCAGGCCGAGCGCCACGCCGAGTTCGCGCACTTCGTCCTTGAACAGTTCGCGCAACGGTTCCAGCAGCTTAAGATGCAAGGTATCGGGCAAGCCACCGACGTTGTGATGCGATTTGATGGCGTGTGCCTTTTTTGTTTTGGCGCCAGCCGATTCGATCACGTCAGGATAAATCGTGCCTTGCGCCAGCCATTTAGCCTGTGGCAATTTGGCAGCTTCGCGCTGGAATACTTCGACAAATTCGCGCCCGATAATTTTGCGTTTTTGCTCTGGATCAGATACACCTGCCAAATGTTTCATGAATTCCGCGCCAGCATCAACGTGGATAACTTTCACGCCCAGATTTTTAGCAAAAGTTTCCATAACTTGCTTGGCTTCATTCAAGCGCAACAGGCCATTGTCCACAAATACGCAGGTGAGTTGGGTGCTGATGGCACGATGCAACAATGCGGCTGCCACAGAAGAATCCACTCCGCCGGACAGGCCAAGGATGACTTCTTCCTGACCGACTTGGTCGCGGATTTTTTCTATCGCCTCACCGATGTAATCGGGCATATTCCAGTCCTGCCCGCAGCCGCAAATATCATGCACAAAGCGGCTGATTATCGCTTTCCCTTGCGGAGTGTGGGTCACTTCCGGATGAAATTGTACGGAGTAGAAACGGCGTGCTTCATCGGCCATACCGGCAATTTGCGTGATTGCATTGGAAGCAATCACCATGAAACCCGGCGGCAGCAAAGTGACCTTGTCGCCGTGGCTCATCCATACGTCCAGCAAGCCGTGGCCTGCCTCGTTGTTACGATCCTGAATATCGCGAAATAATTTTGAATGGCCGCGTGCACGAATTTCCGCATAGCCAAATTCGCGCACCTGGCCGATTTCCACTTCTCCACCCAATTGCGCGGCCATGGTTTGCATACCGTAGCAAATACCCAGCACCGGCACGCCCAGTTCAAATACTACTTGCGGTGCACGCGGAGCATCACCTTCCGTCACTGAATTAGGGCCGCCCGAAAGAATGATGCCTGCCGGCTTGAAATCGCGAATGAATTCATCACCTACATCGAATGGATGCAACTCACAGTAAACATGAGATTCGCGCACGCAGCGCGCTATGAGCTGGCTGTATTGCGATCCAAAGTCAAGGATCAGAATTTTTTGATGGGACATAAAATTATCAGGGTAAGTTATTAAGAGTAGATTATTAATTCTTTGTTGGGTGCGACAAGTGTTACCAGCCCACAGACAGAGCGATTGGCCTCTACCAAATTTTCAGCTTACGGTATTCAGCCATTTTCACCACAGCTAATAACTAATCGCTAACCACAACTAATCAATATGGTAATTCGGTGCTTCCTTGGTGATCTGCACGTCGTGGACATGTGATTCACGGATACCGGCAGACGTTATTTGCACAAATTCAGCCTTGGTATGCATTGTGGCGACATCCGGGCAACCCAGATAGCCCATACTGGCACGTAGCCCCCCCATTAGTTGGTGGATAACCGCCAACACGCTACCCTTGTAAGGCACGCGTCCTTCCACTCCCTCAGGCACCAATTTTTCTTGATTGGCTTCGCTATCCTGAAAATAACGATCACTGGAACCCTGCTGCATCGCGCCTAAACTGCCCATGCCGCGATAGGATTTATAGGAACGGCCCTGGAACAACTCCACCTCACCGGGCGCTTCTTCTGTCCCGGCAAACAGTCCACCCAACATCACGACGTGCGCACCTGCTGCAATCGCCTTTGCGATGTCGCCGGAATAGCGCACTCCACCGTCTGCAATGAGCGCTATACCGGAGCCTTGCAGTGCGTCCGCCACATTCTGGATAGCCGATATTTGCGGCACGCCGATACCCGCGACCATGCGCGTAGTGCAAATCGAGCCGGGGCCAATTCCGACTTTAACGCCGTCTGCGCCATGATCCACAAGGGCCTTGGCGGCGGCGGCAGTAGCAATATTTCCGCCAATCACATCCACGTTCGGAAAATTTTTCTTTACCCACTTAACACGATCCAGTACGCCCTGTGCATGACCATGAGCGGTATCGACTATGAGAACATCCACTCCGGCTTCTACCAATAAAGTAGCGCGTTCGTCCGTGCCTTCGCCCACTCCGATCGCGGCACCCACGCGCAAACGTCCCAGTTCATCTTTGCACGCCAGCGGATGTTCGCTGGATTTAAGAATATCCTTTACGGTAAATAAGCCACACAGCTCAAACGCATCATTCACTACCAGTACACGTTCAATACGATGCTGATGCATCAATCCGCGCGCCTCATCCCGGCTGGCGTTTTCCTTTACCGTGATCAACCGTTCTCGCGGTGTCATGATATTTTGGATGGGTTGATCCAGGTTACTTTCAAAACGCAAATCACGGTTAGTCACAATACCGACCACCTGCTTCCCCTGCACCACCGGCAATCCGGAAATATTATGCTGGCGAGTGAGGTTCAGCACATCGCGTACTGTCATCCCGGGTGTGACGGTAATGGGGTCCTTCACCATCCCACTTTCAAAACGCTTAACCTTGGATACCTCAGCAGCCTGCTGCTTGGCGGTCATATTTTTGTGTACGATGCCGATCCCCCCTTCCTGCGCCAAAGCTATTGCCAGACGCGCCTCAGTAACGGTATCCATGGCAGCGGATAGCAGAGGAATATTCAAGGTAATGTTGCGGGTAAGCTGGGTACGCAAACTGACATCACGCGGCAATACATTGGAGTGTGCCGGAATCAGCAGGACATCATCAAAAGTTAGCCCTTTTTGGGTGATACGCATAATAGATCAACCTCAACAAAAATTACCGATGGATTGGTATTTTATAGGTTTTTACCAGTACCAACTTCAATTTGTGCAAATGCATAACAGTCGTTATCTCGGAATCTTGTACACAGATATGTCATCAGCTAGGGTATTTTCAGTTCCGTACGGCTAATCGATTTCTGCAGCACCGTTGAATACGCCGCGAAAAAACTCTAAGCTGACCGCATGATGTACAGCGTGAGTAATGCCGAGGGCTATTAATCTGTCGTTGCAGGAGTACGCAGGAAGGACTCCACTACAGGCAGGAGTACCTGCGGTCGCTCTTCCGCTGGGGAATGGCCGCTGTCGTCGATCACAAACAACCGTGAGCCGGGGATCGCCTGGTGGAGTCGCTCGCCGACGCTGACCGGAACAATCCTGTCCTGCCTACCCCAAACGATGAGAGTCGGCACCCGGAGATTTGGATACTGTAGAGAAAGGTCTTCCAGGTCCGGCGGCTGGATCTGACGTGCGCTGGTTACTGCGGCATGACGACCCTCAGGTGTCTTCAAGGCCTTGGCGTAGACCTTAACCGCATCCTCGGGCACGGCCGAATTTTTTGCATACACTAATTTCATCACCTCTCGAATTTGAATTTCAGGCGGGATCAATCTCACGGCCAACGGCCCAAGTATAGGGGTGGCAAGTAAACGAATGAACATGGGCATTTGCTGCGGGTACGCGATACCGTCGATCAACACCAAGCCTCTCTGTCGATCAGGGGCCGATTGTTGCAGGTAGAGCGAAGCCACCAGCGCAATACCGCCGCCGAGGGAGTGTCCCACAATCGTTACATCTTTCAGATCGTTATCCACTACGTAATCGCGGATCAACCGTGCTTGTTCGTAGACCGAATAACGCTCATCGTCCGGTTTTGGAGAGTCACCAAAACCCTTCAGGTCAATTGCGATCACCCGGTTTTGTTGGGCCAGCGCAGGAGCCAAATGACGCCAAACATAGACGCTGTTGCCGAAGCCGTGAATTAGCAATACCGGCTTACCCGAACCTGACGTTTCCACGTGCAAATCAATGTGCGGCTCACCTTTCAAGGTTACCGGGTAATCTCGCCAAGCAGGCGTGCTCTTGTCAAGGACAGCACAGCCGGAGTTAACTGCTAACACAATGCCGCCAAACATTGTCATAAACCACTGTGTAGCCGCTAACATAAAACCTGATCTCATTTTGGCAAGACCCAATCGCCTAGCTTAAACAGAAATAGATAGACATCGAAAAACATGCCTACGGCGAACGCAAAGAGCGAGAAGAGAGGCAGCGATGCGGTAATCCAGCTAATCCGACGCACTCTCCGCATAAAATCGGCGTCGCCTGAATTCAGGTAGGTTGGAATACACACGACCGCGAAGGAAACTATGGCGAGAAACAGACAGAGTCCAAGGGAAAGCGGGAGAAGGTTGGAGAAATACAAATCAATCGGCTGGAGTTCTTTCCCGTAACAACATGACTGGCACTGATCGAGTACTTTGGCCGGTGCAGCCACAAAATCTCCCGCTGCATTTGTCAGCTTCCCCGCAAAGGCCTTCTTGCACTCGATAAGCACCATGATCTGATCCCGCTTGGCATTGATCATCTGATAAGACTGCAAAACGATACTGACAGCTCCCCACAGGGCGCCCAGCAAAATCAGTGGTAGCCCCAAAATGGGCATATCTTTCATATTTTTTTTACGGGATGAGTGACACTGACCAGTCGATGCAACTGCCAAACTAAGGTGCAGAACAGCCGAAGGTCAAGGCGCATGGCAAAGACTCCAACAAAGGTTGAAAGGAAATTAAGGGCGGTATGTTTTAGAGATCGTTAATTCACTCGTTTTTCTGAAATTTTTTCCATGCCCGTTATCGAGCACATCTTCCGCTTTCATGAATATCGAAATGTCCCGCTTAGTTAAAGCCACGGCTTATATCTTTAAAGATACAAAAATCGTTTAGATACAAACCGTGGCATTGAACATTCTTATAAGAAATTAATTGAATTTAATTCGAGATACACTGGTTGTATTTCATAGCCGATATAACTTGATATTTCCTGATCTCAACATTTAAAAACGGCTGTTAACTGGAACGTACTAATCTTACGTGATTAGGAACGGCGCTATATTCGCTAAACACCTTGCCAACGTAGAAACTGACAAACCAGGATAAGGCGCCGTCTGGCGAAGCTGTAAAAAAAGGTGATCCTGGCGTCCCGGGAAAGACGGCTGTGTCAATTGACGGATCTCTACGGCTCGTATCCACGATGCTCGACAGCTCTTCTACTTTAGGCAAGCGCCAAGCTTGACGCGTGGCTTTTGCTTCGCTTTTAGCCAATGCCAACGCCGCTTCCAAATCATATACACCAGGAATCCCAGTGCAGCCATCGATACTGGCTGTCATACCTTCTGGGCAACGTCGCCAGATTAGGCCAGTTTTATTGTCTGTCACTTCAGTACCATCCTCAGAAATGACAAATCGTGCTGGCGGTTGCTCATCTGAATTGTCTACCTGCGGCTGGTTATCAGTTTCATTCTGCATATTTGATCTTCTTTCTATCAGTTAGTTATCAGTTAACAGGGATTACCTGCGCTTTGCAAAAAATATAATAATCACTACAACGACTTAACTACGCTGCGCTCTATAGGATAACGCGTAGTTGTAAAATAATTACGATATCTTGTCAATGTTCAATTCTACTCTAGAGTCACTTCGTTTCGCACTTTCCCCAACGCTGTGCATCACTGACCAGAACGCACTAAGCGTACCTGAAGCTTACCGCCACAGACGTAAGTGTTCATAAAGCCACCATAAAACATGACATACCAAGCCTTTAACGGATTATTCTCCACCGGCGAAGCCGACCAGAAAGGCGTTGCAGGTGTCCCGGGAAAGGCGTGCGTATCAATCGCCGGATTTCCAAGACTGGCATCTACAATGCTTGAAAGTTCTTTTACATTGGGAAGACGCCATGACTTACCACTAGCCAACGCTACATCGTTGGCCAAGGCCAGCGACTGATCCCAAGTATAAGCAGCTGCAACCCCGCTACAACCACTACTGCTGAACGTCATACCTTCTGGACAACGTCGCCAGATCAGGCCGGTTTTACTGTCGGCAACTTCGTTGCCATCCGCTGATATGGAATATCGGGCTTGAATTTGTGCATCTGAATTGCCTGGCACGGCTGGTATATCTGCCAACGGCTGGGGAGTGCCGGTTTTCATGATAATGCTCTCCTTAGGATTAATTAAATTTAGCTCGTTGTACCTATATCAATCCAGTAAAAATTTATCAAGGCAGTAACAATTTATAGATAGCCAAGATTTTATTCCATTAGTTTGACCTGTGTATAAAGCAGACAATGTAACTGCAATATTTTATATAATGTTTTTTGCCACGATTGTTAAAACATCAACATCTTGTTCATATCAAATTTTTTTACCGACATAGTTTCATTTCTATCCTCTAACCGGCATCTTAAATATCGATGACTGATCGCTTTTTTATTTTGATCTATTGCGCATAATATACTGAATAAAAATGACAGTATCCCTCTTAGACATTATGCATAATGCAGGACACCACTAAAACTTATGCAAATCACTCACCTGCTACATGCCACCTTTTTGGTGGCAGACCTGAATAGAGCGCGCATCTTTTATGAAAATATTCTGGGACTGGTACCTGATAGCAAACGCCCAGAGATGAGCTTTCCCGGCGTGTGGTATAACGTGGGCGTACATCAACAAATCCATCTCATGCAACTTCCTAATCCGGAAGCAAACCTGCAACGTCCAGCGCACGGAGGACGCGACCGCCATATAGCCCTGTCGGTAAGCAATCTGAATGCATTAATGCAGAAATTGGATACAGCCACGATAGACTACACGATAAGTATGTCCGGCCGCTCTGCCTTATTCTGCCGCGACCCGGATGATAATGCATTGGAATTTATTGAATACCAGCCCTCCCTTTAAAATATCAGGTTAGCAAAGCCTCTCTATTTAAAACACTATTTAGATTATTGTAAAATACGCTCTGGGTAACACCTTGATCACATGAAAACTCCAAAAAGAATTGAGCCGCTCATCCAGGATGGCATCGTTGACAAGGTAGACCGTCAATTGATGAGCGGCAAAGAAGCCAATGTCTATATTGTGATCTGTGGAGAAAATATCCGCTGCGCGAAAGTTTATAAGGAAGCTAACAAGCGCAGCTTCCATCAGGCCGTTCACTACACGGAAGGCCGCAAGGTGAAAAACAGCCGTATGGCCCGTGCCATGGAAAAAGGCACCCGCTATGGGCGTAAAGAGCGGGAAACCGCCTGGCAAAATGCCGAGGTGGATGCTTTGTACAAACTCGCTGCTGCAGGCGTGCGTGTTCCACATCCCTATGGATTTTACGAAGGCGTACTGCTGATGGAATTGGTGTCCGACGCGAATGGCGAGCCCGCCCCGCGACTCAATGATCTTGTACTGACTGCTGAGCTCGCACGACAATATCACCAAATTTTGATCAAAGAAGTCGTGCGCATGCTGTGTGCTGGTATCGTTCACGGCGACCTTTCCGAGTACAACATCCTCGTTGACAGCAACGGGCCGGTCATCATCGATTTACCCCAAGCAATCGATGCTGCCGCAAACAACAATGCCTGCAAAATGTTGGAACGAGACGTCGATAATCTGGCAATTTACTTCGGCCAATTTGCCCCCGAACTACGTTCTACCTACTATGGCAAAGAAATATGGTCGCGCTATGAGAGCGGTGAATTGCACCCTGAAATCAAACTGACTGGCAAATTCAAACACAGCGACAAGCAGGCCGACGTCGGCGCTGTAATGCGGGAAATTGATGCCGCTCGCGATGCGGACACTGCACGACGACTCTTGCGACAAGCAGCTAAAGCAGATGGCAGATGAAATCTGAATTCCTAGAGATGCCCATAATCCCTCTTGAAAATCGTAAGGCTACCCCAACCTATGCGTACGTCCTGTCTAAAAAATAACGGAGAAAGTAATGACCGATAATGTAACCAGCAATCGTGAAACCATGGGCTTTCAGGCCGAGGTAAAACAACTACTGCAATTGATGATTCATTCGCTATATTCGAATCGAGAAATTTTCCTGCGTGAGCTGATATCAAATGCGTCCGATGCCTGCGACAAGCTGCGCTTCGAGGGACTGCATAACTCAGCCTTGTTTGAGAATGATTCCGAGCTGACTATCCATGTCAGCTACGATAAAGAAGCGAAAACGCTGACCATTAGCGACAATGGCATTGGTATGAGCCGCGACGAAGTCATCAACAATCTCGGCACGATTGCCAAATCCGGTACGCGCGAATTCTTTACTCAGCTTTCTGGAGACCAGCAGAAGGATGCAAATCTTATCGGTCAGTTTGGCGTGGGGTTTTATTCGGCTTTTATCGTCGCCGACAAGGTGAGCGTGTTAACTCGCCGTGCCGGAGAGAACATCGATCAAGGGGTAAGCTGGGAATCCGACGGTGGCGGAGAATTTGCCATTGAGATGGTCGAGCGAGCCACACGGGGTACGGCTATTACCCTGCATCTGCGCGAAGGGCAGGAAGACTTGTTAAATGGCACAAAGTTGCGCACCATTATTCACAAGTATTCTGACCATATCGTTCAGCCTATCTTAATGAAAAAAGAGGAATGGAAAGACAACGCACAGCAGGTGCTGGACGAAGAAGAGACCATCAATCAAGCTTTTGCACTGTGGGCACGCCCCAAAACCGAGATCAGCGATGATGAGTACAAAGGTTTTTACAAACATGTAGGCCATGACTATGAGGATCCGCTGGCATGGACTCATGCGCGTGTAGAAGGACGCCAGGAATACACTTTGTTGCTATATCTACCGGCCAGGGCACCCTTTGATCTGTGGGAGCGCGATGCGAGTCACGGTATTAAGCTGTATGTCCGCCGCGTCTTCATCATGGACGATGCCACCCAACTAATGCCGCATTACCTGCGCTTTGTGCGCGGTGTGGTTGATACCAATGATCTCCCCCTCAACGTATCACGCGAGATTCTGCAAGAATCAAAGGATATCGAAGCAATCCGTTCTGGTTGCACGAAAAAAGTGCTTGGTCTACTGGAAGATATGGCCGTTAAGGATCCAGAGAAATATGCCAAGTTCTGGGATGTATTTGGCCGCGTGCTGAAGGAAGGAGTGGGCGAAGACTTTGCTAATAAAGACAAGATCGCTGGCTTGATGCGCCTCGCCTCTACTTATACTAATTCGCCAGGAGAAACCGTTTCTCTGGCCGATTACATTAGTCGTATGAAGGAAGGTCAGGACAAGATTTATTACATCACCGCTGATACTTTTAATGCCGCGAAGAATAGCCCGCATTTGGAAGTGTTCCGCAAGAAAGACATAGAAGTGCTGTTACTGACCGATCACGTAGATGAATGGGTAGTAAGTAATCTATCCACATTCGAAGGTAAGCATTTGGTATCTGTTGCAAAAGGCGGGCTGGATCTCGGCAAACTCGAAGACGAGTCAGAAAAACAGGAACAGGAAAAAGATGCCGGTGCATTCAAGGAGCTGACCGACAAGATTAAAACCAGCCTTAGCGAGCGTGTCAAAGAGGTACGTGTAACTCACCGCCTGACAGATTCGCCAGCCTGTCTAGTGGCGGACGTTCATGACATAAACTCCAACCTGGCTCGTCTACTGAAGGCATCAGGACAGAAAGCACCAGTGTCACAGCCTATCCTCGAAATTAACCCCAAGCATCCGGTCGTATTACGCTTGCAAGCCGAAGAAAACAAGTTTGATGACTGGGCTTCGGTATTATTTGACCAAGCCTTGCTGGCCGAGGGCGGTCAGCTTGACGATCCAGCCAGTTTCGTGAAACGTATTAATCAGCTGATGCTGGAAATGAGCAGTAGCTAACTTTAGAATTGTTGGTTGGCAGGGTATGCTTGCGCGCCAACCCTGCCAGTCGGATGGTCAAGCACTAAGCATTTGCAAAACTGGGCAACATTACTGTTGCAGATACGCCCATGATTATAAAAATAAAATCGGTACCACAGTCGCATTGATATTAAATAATGTGACTGTGGTACCGATTTAATTTGGAACGGATTTTTGCACTTTTGTAACAGAGTAAAAATAAACAAATGCGGACTACATTAATACTGTTCATCGTTATCTGGTTAGCGCTGCTATCTGCAATTTATTTAAGTATCGAAAAACAACCGCTCATCACGGGTATTGCTCAATTTACGCCAGCTCATATCGACCGCGCCAAACACATACTGTTTCATAACGATCCACATAGAATGAAAGCAGGCGTACTGCGCACCATTACTATTAGCCAAGAAGATCTCGACCTTGTAGTCAACTATCTTGCCAATAGCTACGGCAAGGGCAGCTCCAATATAGATTTACAGCAAGGCATGGCCAGAATACGTGCAACTGTCGAGTTACCGTCCAATCCAATCGGGCGCTATCTCAATATCGACGCCAAACTTCGCGAAACGAAAGCACTCCCACGATTTGAATATCTACACATTGGTAAGTTACCGGTACCCGCGTTTGTTGCGGACTGGCTACTACAATTCGGCATTAAGCAGTTGCAAGCGAATAAGGACTACGGGGCAGCTGCCGATGTCATCAAGAATGTGAGCACAAGCGATAACATACTGCGTATCGTCTTCGAATGGAACGAAGCGCTACCCAATCAACTGAAGGCCTTGTTGGTGCCGCCCAAGGAGCAGGAGCGACTGAAGGCATATCAAGAGCGACTGGTCGAACTGACCGGCAAACCTGGTTCAAAACGCAGCCTGCGGTTAAATGAACTGATGCGGACGCTGTTCGAACTTGCCACGCAACGCACAAACAACGGCGGCGATCCAGCAGCGGAAAATCGCGCCGCGATCATCGTTATGGCGTTTTATGTAAACGGCAAAGGGCTTGGTGCCATTATTCCGGCTGCCATACAATGGCCCAAGCCGACTTCGCGCATTGTGACCCTGGGCGGACGCGGAGACTTCTCTCAGCATTTCACGATTTCTGCGGCACTTGCCGCTACTGCCGGCAGCCCGCTGTCGGATGTTATCGGCTTATACAAAGAAATTTCGGATTCTCGCGGTGGCAGCGGCTTCAGCTTCAATGACATCGCCGCAGATCGTGCCGGCACCCGTTTAGGCGAACTCGCCACAACAAGTGATAATGACGCGCTGAAAGTGCAGCAGCAATTTAATGCGGGCTTGCGCGAATCTGACATCATGCCGGAAGTGAAGGATTTACCGGAGTTTATGCAGGAAATCGAATTTAAACGCCGCTATGGCAGCATTGGCAGCCCGGCTTATATAAAAATGACCAACGAAATCGAGCGACGCATCGCCGCACTGCCTCTATATCACTGACAATATATGCACGAAAAAATGATGAATTGTGAACTCTGTCAAACAACGAGCGAAACACTGTTATGGCGCAGCGAGCTTTGTCGCGTGGTGCTGGTTGAGGATGCCGATTATCCTGGATTCTGTCGCGTGATATGGAACCGCCACGTCAAGGAAATGACAGACTTGAATGATGGCGAACAGCATGCTCTCATGAACGTGGTATTTGCCGTGGAAAGCACGCTACGCGTAGTGATGCAGCCCGACAAAATTAACCTTGCCAGCCTCGGCAACCTGACACCGCACTTGCACTGGCACATCATTCCGCGCTATGCCCTCGACAAACACTTTCCCAACCCGATCTGGGGCACACCTCAACGTGCAGGCATTCCAAAACCGCCATTAGATTGGCAGGCTCGACTCGCAAAGAGCATATGTCAACGACTTCAATAACAACGAGCTTTCTAGAGATTGCCTATTAATAAACCACGCTTGCCCAACAGGGCCGCGCCATAGGCAGACTCAGTATGATCCGCTACCGCTACTGATACGCCTAACAAGCGTTCGCGTATTTTTTCCCATACTTTATTTTTTGCTCCGCCGCCGGTGGTGGTAACGGATTTTAGCGAGCTTGCACCAAGTTCAGCGAGCTTGGTGTAACCCGCTGCTTCGATGCGGCTCAAGCCTTGCAACAAGCCGTGCAAAAACAGTACGTCATCCGCAGGACGCGGGGTAAGACGTGGTGTCAAGGTGGGATCGTTAATCGGAAAACGTTCGCCAGGCCGTGGCAACGGATAATAGTCAAGCTGGCTATCAATGGCCGGATCGATGCGCTGGCTAAGTGCATCGATTTGCAGATCGCCAAAATATTGCCTTAGCACGCCACCGCCAGCATTGGACGCACCACCCGCCAACCATAAATCACCAAAACGATGACTGTATACGCCATATTGCGCTGCTTCTACACGTTGCTCCGAAAGTAGCTTGAGTACCAGGGTCGTGCCGAGCGAAGTGACAGCTGAGCCGGGTTCATGCACGCCTGCGGCAATAAAAGAGGCAATACTGTCAGTGGTACCCGCATGCACTCTGCACGCCGGATTAATCTTGAAATGCTGTGCCACCAATGAGCTGATATTAGAAATGTTTGCTCCGGGAGCGAGAACTTGCGGCAGCAAATTAGCATGCGGTAAATTCTTAATCCAATCCGGCCAGCACAGGCGCTCTGTGTCATAGCCGCTTTTGAGCGCATTATGATAATCGCTGACGCCACCCAGGCCGGTAAGTAGCGCAGCGAGCCAATCCGCCTGATGCAGAAAGTACGCTACGTTTGAAAGTTCGGTGTGCTTTGTCAGCCACAGGAATTTAGCTAATCCTGAACTTGCGTTGCAAACAATATGGCCCGTTGGGGCAAGCTGTTTTAGCTGTTCCGATTCTTCTTGTGCGCGATTATCGAAGTAGAGCAAAGCGGGAGCAGTCGGCTCCAATTCTTTATCACATAGCAATACTGTGGCAGAAGTAGCAGCAATAGCGATGCTTTGTAATTCAGCTGCAATCGTAGCGGGTAGGCGTTTGAGCAGTGTATGCAGTGCTTCGCGCCAATTCAGATGAATTTGTAAAGCGGCGCCAGGATAAAAAACATGATCTTCATGAGTAATAGCCCCGACTTTGTCCACAACACAAACGCGTGCGCCAGATGTGCCAAAGTCCAGGCCGAGAAAAGATTCCATGTATTAAGTTAGAGGAAGAAAGCACAGTTACCATAAAGTTAAAGTGTGTCGCATCTTAGAAAAAGACATAGTTCGCCTTACTTGCTTAGATGGCCGCTTAACTCAATTCAGTTTGCTTCTTAAAATAATTTATATAATTATTTTATATAATAACCCCATTAGAACATCGGTTTTTTCTTGGCTGAATTATAACGTTTAACCCCACTCAAGATTTCCGCCTTGGCTTCCTTGACCCCGACCCAACCATTTATTTTGACCCATTTACCTATTTCCAGGTCTTTATAGTGAGCGAAGAAATGCGAGATTTGTGACAACACAAGTTCCGGCAGATCAGTATGCGATTTTATTTTGCGGTAAAGACTGCATAACTTGTCAACAGGCACCGCCAAAATCTTGGCATCCTCACCAGCTTCATCAGTCATCTTCAACATGCCCACTGGTCTACAGCGAACCACCACACCAGTAATGAGCGGTACTGGTGAAATTACGAGTATATCTACCGGATCCCCGTCTTCCGACAACGTATGTGGAACATAACCGTAGTTACACGGGTAATGCATTGCCGTGGACATGAAACGATCCACAAACATGGCGCCAGTTTCCTTGTCCACTTCGTATTTAACGGGATCAGCATTCATGGGTATTTCTATGATGACGTTAAAATCGTTAGGAAGGTCGCGACCAGAATTAACTCGATCTAGATTCATTTCTATTCCTGGCTAAAAAATGTCCATTATACCCGTGAGTCTGACAGATCAACCAGCCCGAACCTTGTTCAAGGTAGTATAAGCTTGAAGCGAATAAAACCCCGATCAAGATTCTAAAATACTAATTCGGCGAAATTATGACGATGATATGTTCACTGCAGTTTCTTCTCTTTACATCATCAGTCAAGCACAAAAATAGTGCATCCACATCGCATACGCCCCGAAAAAGAGCGCACATTTAAATCCATTTATCCTTATGAATATGGCAAAATGCTCGTTTTAGCGCTGGAATATAAAGTGGAACGCTTCGTGATTGCTTCCCAAATTTAAGTTTGCTCAATTTCCAGTTTATTTTTTAGTTTAGTCCTTAACATTTATGGAGAGAATGATTATGTCAAAGTCGGTTGCTGATGTTCTTAAGTTACTTAAAGACAATGAAGTTAAATTCGTTGATCTACGCTTTACCGATACCCGTGGCAAAGAACAGCACGTTACTATCCCGGCACATGTGGTGTCAGATAGTGATGATTGGTTCGAATCCGGCCACGCCTTTGACGGTTCTTCCATCGCAGGCTGGAAAGGCATACAAGCATCCGACATGCTGCTGATAGCCGATCCTGAATCCGCTTTTCTCGATCCTTTTATGGACGAAACCACATTGGTGATGAGTTGCGACGTCGTGGAACCTTCCGACGGCAAAGGTTACGATCGCGATCCACGCTCTATCGCCAAGCGCGCTGAAGCCTATTTAAAATCTACCGGCTTAGGCGATATCTGCTACTTTGGCCCTGAACCTGAGTTTTTCATTTTTGATTCAGTAAACTGGCAAGTGGACATGTCTGGCTGCTTCTGCAAGGTTAATTCCGAAGAAGCAGCCTGGTCCTCAGCAGAAAAATTTGATCATGGCAACACTGGCCATCGACCCACGGTTAAAGGCGGTTACTTCCCAGTACCCCCAGTCGATTCGCTACAAGACATGCGCTCCGCAATGTGCTTAATATTGGAAGAAGTCGGTGTTCCTGTCGAAGTACATCACCATGAAGTGGCGACCGCCGGGCAATGTGAAATTGGCACCCGCTTTGACAGTTTAGTGCGTCGTGCCGATCAAACCCAGAGGCTTAAATATGTGGTGCACAACGTCGCACATCAATATGGCAAGACTGCAACCTTCATGCCCAAGCCAATTGTCGGTGATAACGGCTCAGGCATGCATGTCCATCAATCCATCTGGAAGGACGGTAAAAACCTGTTTGCAGGCAATGGCTATGCCGGGTTGTCCGAATTCGCCCTGTACTATATTGGGGGGATTATCAAACACGCCCGTGCGCTTAACGCCATCACCAACCCCGGCACTAACTCTTACAAGCGTTTGGTTCCCGGCTTCGAAGCCCCCGTAAAACTGGCTTACTCAGCGCGAAACCGCTCTGCCTCGATCCGCATCCCCTTCGTGCAGAGTGATAAGGCACGCCGCATTGAAGTTCGCTTCCCGGACCCGACTGCCAATTCTTATCTGGCTTTCACCGCCTTGATGATGGCTGGCCTGGATGGCGTACAAAATAAAATTCACCCCGGCGATCCTGCTGACAAAAATTTGTACGACTTGCCACCTGAAGAAGATGCAAAAATCCCAACCGTATGTTCCAGCCTCGAACAAGCTTTGGAAGCACTGGATAAGGATCGCGACTTCCTGACTCGCGGTGGTGTATTCTCTAATGACTTCATTGATGCCTACATTGAGTTAAAAATGGAAGAAGTGACCCGCTATCGCATGACAACTCATCCTGTTGAATTCGACATGTATTACAGTCTGTAACAGCTAATATATGTGCAGCGGGCTTCCCCCCAGGAAAGCCCGTTCGGCCGGATGCGTGTCATTTGCACGCTTGCAACAGAGCAGAGCGCAAATATTGCGTAAGTAAACAAAAGCCGTTATATTCCAACTATGCACTTCTCTCGCCACATCTTGCAATTACACTCTACATCCAGCCTCCTGGCAGCACTGCTGCTGCTGCGCGTCGCGCGCTAAATATACTTCCCCCCTAGTTTTGAAGCAAATGACATCCGGCCGAATTTTATTCGACATGGATCATGCAAATTAAATAATTGCGATGGAGTTCAGCATGAAAGAAAAATTAATAATATTTGATACGACCTTGCGCGATGGCGAACAAAGCCCAGGCGCATCCATGACTAAGGAAGAAAAGATACGAATCGCACGGCAATTGGAAAAGCTGGGCGTTGATGTTATTGAGGCAGGGTTTGCTGCTGCCAGTCCGGGGGATGCAAATGCAGTCCGCAGCGTTGCGCAAATCATCGAGAGTTCTACCATTTGCTCGTTGGCGCGCGCCACTGAAAACGATGTCCGTGCTGCTGGCGAAGCGATCAAACCAGCCAAGTCGGGGCGCATTCACATCTTTATCGCTACTTCACCCATCCACATGAAAATGAAGTTACGTATGCAGCCCGACCAAGTGGTAGAAGCGGCGGTGAAGGCGGTGAAACTCGCGTCGGAATATACCGACGATGTCGAATTTTCTGCCGAGGATGCGGTGCGCTCGGAAATGGATTTTCTCGTCCGTATTTTCGATGCAGTGATTCAAGCTGGAGCGAAAACCCTGAACGTGCCGGATACGGTTGGTTATAGCATCCCAGTTTTGTGGGGCGAGCGCATCAAACAGTTGATCGAGCACGTGCCGAATTCTGGGAAAGTAGTGTGGTCCACCCATTGCCACAACGATCTTGGAATGGCGGTAGCCAATTCTCTTGCTGCCGTAATGAACGGTGCGCGTCAGGTTGAATGCACTATCAATGGCTTGGGGGAACGTGCCGGAAACGCCAGCCTGGAAGAAATCGTAATGGCGGTTAAGACGCGCCGCGATGTCTTCAGTTGCGATTCGCGCATCGATACCATGCAGATCGTGCCAACTTCCAAGCTTGTATCCAGCATCACCGGTTATCCGGTGCAGCCTAACAAAGCGATTGTCGGTGCAAATGCTTTTGCCCATGAATCCGGCATTCATCAGGACGGTGTGCTCAAACACCGCGAGACTTACGAAATTATGCGTGCTGAAGATGTTGGCTGGAGCACGAACAAATTAACCTTGGGCAAACTTTCCGGTCGCAACGCGTTCCGTACTCGCTTGCAGGAACTTGGCATCGTGCTGGACAACGAGGAGGTGGTGAACGATGCCTTTACTCGTTTCAAAGAGTTGGCAGACCGCAAGCGAGAAATTTATGATGAGGACTTGCAAGCCTTAATCAGTGAAAGCGTGGTAGCGCAAGTTAGCGAACATTATCGCTTGGTATCCTTGCGCGCGCATTCGGAAACGGGCCTTTTGCCTGTGGCGCAGGTGCGATTGAATATAGGTGGAAAGGAATCAGTCGCCGAGGAACAGGGAGGGGGGCCAGTAGATGCGACGTTCAAAGCCATCGAACAAATCGTGCAAAGTGGCACCGAATTACAACTGTATTCGGTAAACAACATCACCAGCGGTACAGATGCACAAGGCGAAGTGACCGTGCGGCTATCCAAGGGCGGTCGCATCGTCAATGGCCAAGGTGCAGACACTGATATCGTGGTAGCCTCCGCCAAGGCCTATTTGCATGCGTTAAATAAATTGAACAACGAAGCAGAGCGTGCGCATCCGCAAGTGTGATTTAGTTGGGTAGGCATAAGCGGCACGTCAGTAGGCGTGCCGTTTTCCTTATATTATTGACTAGGCAGCAAACCATTGAACTAATTTAAGGAGATTGCGTGCAGTCAGTTATATCAGTCGAAAATCTCACCAAGACCTACGCCTCGGGTTTTATGGCCCTCAAAAGTATCAATCTGGAGATTCAGCGTGGAGAAATATTTGCCTTGCTGGGTCCGAATGGAGCCGGTAAGACGACACTCATTAACGTCATTTGCGGCATTGTTAATCCGAGCCAGGGCAAGATACTTGCCGACGGTTATGACATAGTTTCGGACTTTCGCGCGGCTAGATCAAAAATCGGCTTGGTGCCGCAAGAACTTTGCACTGATGCCTTCGAAACTGTTTTTGCCACGGTGAAATTCAGTCGCGGCCTGTTTGGTAAAGCGCCAAACCCGGCCTATATCGAAAAAGTGCTGCGCGATCTGTCCCTATGGGACAAGAAAGATGCAAAAATCAGGACACTGTCGGGCGGCATGAAGCGTCGGGTAATGATTGCCAAGGCTTTGTCCCATGAACCACAGATTCTATTTCTCGACGAGCCTTCAGCTGGCGTTGACGTCGAACTGCGCCGTGATATGTGGGAGATGGTGCGGGGTTTACGAAAAAGTGGCGTGACCATTATTCTGACCACTCATTATATTGAGGAAGCCGAGGAAATGGCTGACCGCATCGGGATAATCAGCAAGGGCACAATTATCCTGGTGGAGGACAAGGTCAGGTTGATGGACAAGCTCGGCAAAAAACAGCTCAAGTTGTATCTACAATCTCCCCTAACGCACATCCCCGAGGAACTCGCCGGATATTCACTTGAACTATCAGCCGACGGCAACGAGTTGATTTACATCTTTGACGCCCAGGGCAAACAGACAGGAATCGCAGATCTTCTACGACAGCTTGCTAAACATGGGATCGACTTTAAGGATCTCCAGTCCAGCCAAAGCTCACTGGAAGAAATCTTCGTTAATTTAGTAAGCGGACGATTATGAATATTTATGCTATTCGCGCAATTTATTTTTTCGAGCTGGAGCGTACCTGGCGAACGCTGATGCAAAGCATCGCATCACCAGTTATTTCCACCTCGCTCTATTTTGTTGTATTTGGCTCGGCGATCGGCTCGCGCATGACGGAGATCGACGGTATCAGTTATGGGGCCTTTATTGTCCCCGGTCTGATCATGCTAGCCCTGCTGACAGAAAGTATTTCCAATGCTTCTTTCGGCATTTATATGCCGAAATTCTCGGGTACTATCTACGAAATTCTGTCCGCTCCGATTTCTTATGTGGAGATCGTCATTGGCTATGTTGGGGCTGCGGCCACCAAGTCCATCATCCTGGGCTTACTCATTCTTGCCACGGCTCGACTTTTCGTTTCGTTCGAGATCGCGCATCCCCTGTGGATGATTATTTTCCTGGTGCTCACTGCAGTTACCTTCAGTCTCTTCGGTTTTATTATTGGTATTTGGGCTGATGGGTTCGAGAAGTTACAAATCATACCCTTGATGATCATCACGCCACTGACTTTTCTAGGCGGAAGTTTTTATTCGATCAGCATGCTGCCACCCCTGTGGCAAAAAATCACACTGTTCAATCCGGTGGTCTACCTGATCAGTGGTTTCCGATGGAGCTTTTATGACGTTGCTGACGTCAACGTGGCTATCAGCGTTGGTATGACATTGATATTTCTTGTCATATGTCTAACAGTTGTGTGGTGGGTTTTCAAAACGGGATCCCGGCTCAAGAGTTGAATCTTGCCAAAATTGTACAAACACACAATCAACAATTCATCAAAGTCAGCTTGAGTTGCGCAGGCAATCTGCCCAGTTATTAGGTGTCTCGTAAATACGCACGCGTTCCAGTTGCAGGTTATTCCCATAGCTATGACGATAGGCACTATCGAGCAGCTTGAATGCAAGCATAGCGAGATTTTCTGCGGTAGGCGGTACTTCCAGAACTACAGTTTTGTGATTGGGCAGTGAATTCAGAAAATCCAATACCGCTGTGTCACGGCGATATACCAGGAAAGCATGATCCCACGCATCCACTAACTGTTCCTTGGCTATGCGTTTCACTTCAGTGTAGTCCATTACCATGCCTTGTTCGGATAAACCATCAGTGGTGATGATTTCGCCGGACAGAGTAATCTCAATGGCGTAGCGATGACCGTGCAAATGCCGGCACTGGCTAGCATGGCTGGGAATGCGATGGCCTGCATCAAACTCTAGCCTTCGGGTAATTTGCATAATAGATGTAAGCTGTGTAGGTGTGTGGATTATAACTTGAATGTAGCAACCGCACGCTGTAAGGCGCGTTGCGCTTCTTGCTTTTCTCGGCTTTCTTGCATTTGCAAGAGGCTCGCCAGCCTCTTCACTCACGTTAAACATCTCCCTGATAACAAATTAGTTGCGTTTTGTTCATTATTAAGTATCATTCTCATTATTGCTAGATGAATCAGTCGTGGAGCAGTTTGACAGCCCAGCATCAAAAAATAGTTTTATTGCTGGACAACAACAAGCTGATCCGCATATGATAAGGGTTAGGGTTAGGATTATGTATATTTGTATTTGCAAGGGCATCACCGATTCCGCCATCCGTGAAGCCGTCTGTCAAGGCGCATGTCGTATGCGGGATTTAAAAACCTGTCTGGGTGTAGGTACGCAGTGCGGTAAATGTGCCTGTCATGCCAAGCAAGTTTTGAATGAGGTTCTGGCAGATTTAAAACATGTCAAAATAATGCTACATCAACCCAGCCATCTGGTTGAGACCATAAATTAAGGAAGCCAACATGAAAGGCAATACAGAAATCATTCAGTTTCTCAATCGTCAACTGAAACACGAGTTGACTGCCATTAACCAGTATTTCCTTCATGCCCGCATGTACAAAAACTGGGGTTTCAATAGCTTGGGCAAGCATGAATATGATGAGTCTATTGAAGAAATGAAGCACGCTGATATGCTGTTAGAACGCGTTTTATTTCTGGAAGGTCTACCTAATTTGCAGGAACTCGGCAAGCTGATGATCGGCGAAAAAGCCGAGGAGTGCGTGGCCTGCGATCTCAAGCTAGAACTGGCCGCACGCGAAAATCTGGTCGCTGCAATGTCCGCCTGCGAAAGTGCTAACGATTATGTCTCTCGCGAAATTTTTAAAAAAATTCTGGAAGACACTGAAGGACACATTGATTGGCTGGAAACCCAACTGGATGTGATGCAAAAAGTCGGCATCCAAAATTGGCTACAAAGCCAGATGTAATCTGTTATTGCCGCCTTCAATAATTCCGGCCAACAATTTTTGCGGCGTCAACAGATCAAAATCGAAATTTTACTCCTGCAAACCAAATCTCCCGGGATTGGAGAGATGTCCAATCCCTTTACGGTCCAATGATGTATGCACCAACACCGTAATGATGTATGCACCAACACCGTTAAGTCTTCCACCTTGCTGGTATCCACAGCCGCCAGCGTGAACACATTGCCCAGTTTACGGACGCGGATGAGCCGAAACATAGTTTCGCCAAATCGGTAGTACATCCCCATAACCAAAGCCACGACCTCATACATCGGTGTTCATCAACCTGCCCCGGCTATCTAATAGCGACATAATCCTTAAAATTACTACACGGAGACTATAGTGCCCCCCGTTTTCCGGACAGTGAATTAAGATGGTAGCCTGCTGTAAAAAGAGCGGGTTGTGAGTGAAATGAAGCGTAAGAATTTCAGTGGTAAATTCAAGGCCAAGGTGGCCATCGAAGGGACCCGTGGAATCAAAACGGTGAATGAAATTGGTCAGGAATTTGGGGGGCATCCCACACAGGTTGGTTTGTGGAAGAAGGAATTGCAGGAGCAGGCAGGAAGTCTGTTTGATGCCAAGCGGAGACCGAAACCCATCGATCCATCGTCCACTCCGGAACGACTGTATTCAAAAATTGGCCGATTGAAGATGGAACTGGATTGGCTCAAAAAAAAGTCCGGGATCAGCCAATAGAAGTGCGCAAGCAATGGGTTGGCGCCGCCGAGCCACTGGCGCTGACCGGGCAATGTGAACTGACCGATGTGGCGCGATCCACTGTCTATGCGCCTTCGGTGGCCTCAAAGCCGGATAAGCAGGAATTGATGTTGATGGCGTTGAGTACACCCGTCACCCGTTTTACGGCAGCCGTAAGATCAAGATTTACCTGCGTGATTTGGGTCACAAGATCAACCGCAAGCGTGTGCAGCGATTGATGGTGATGTTGGGATTGGCTGACATGGCGCCCGGGCCGAACACCAGCCGTTCGCACCCGCAGCACAAGATTTACCCGTACCTGCTCAGAGGCGTGAACGTGACCTGCCCCAATCAGGTGTGGAGTACGGATATCACCTATGTGAGGCTGCCGCAAGGCTTTGTGTATCTGGTTGCAGTGATCGACTGGTACTCGCGCAAGGTGCTGGCATGGCGGCTGTCAAATACGCTGGATGCGGGATTCTGCGTGGACTGCCTGGAACAAGCGATACAGGCCTACGGTGTGCCGGAGATATTCAACACGGACCAAGGCTGCCAGTTCACCAGTGCAGTGTTTACTGACGTTCCCAAAGCGCACAGCATCGCGATTAGCATGGACGGGCGAGGCCGGGCACTGGACAATATCTTTGTGGAACGGCTCTGGCGCAGCGTCAAACATGAGGACGTGTATTTGAAAGGCTACGCCACCATGCCGGAGTTGCTGCTGGGTCTGACGGAATACTTTGTGTTTTACAACACGGAAAGGACGCACCAGTCGCTGGACTACAGCACCCCGGATAAGGTCTACTGGACAGCGTGCGGCGGCGGAGCAAGCATCGTGGACAAATACGGCGCCAGAAAAGAAATTGATCAGAAACAAAAGACAGAAACAAAACTGGGGCAGCGCCATTCCGCTGCATGTGAAGAGCTACCCTCTTAAACTCGATGCATTATTGTCTTGACGGAGGGGTCCACCATACTTTCGTAAATGCGACAGAACCTAATAAAAATTAAGAGGTCAGCCAGATTGATTGTTTCTTACTCTTAAAATTAATTGACAAAATCAAGTTGGCTGATTCCTTAATAGTTATAACTTAATGAGTAGCCCAAATCTGGCGCTTAATTACTTTTGACCCCGACACCCCATTGATTTTAAATGTCATTGTGCCGTTGTCTCTATCTGTAAACGAAAAGGAGACATTTCCAACAGGTGACACACTCAAGTTAGCACCGTTCCATGTGCTTGTTATTTCAGAGCCTGCTGTGACTCCGTAGATTTCACCTGAGCAACCGTTGTCTTCTACTACACAATTAGAAGCAACATACCAGGTTGGGGAACCACTCTTATTGTAGGTAAACATGGTTGCGAATATTTTACTGTATTGCTGTATCAGATTTACTCCCCACCCAGATTCATTTGAATTGTAAAATAAACCGTATAACGGTGAGGCACCTGAAGTGTCAAGTGAGAAAGCAGGATCTCCTATACCATCGCCATTTGGATCAACAGGTACAACTGTGGCGACAAAGTGACCTGAACTTTGGGATCCATATGCGAAATGAAATATCCGTGGCCCAGATTCATCAAATGTATATGACAATTCATCTCCGCAATTTCCACTAACTCGATTCAAGTACAAGTCGCGGACGTGAATCTGAGTATCATAACTACTTGGGATTGACCCAGTTCCAGAATTGCTGCTACATCTACTTTTTTGTTGAAGGCTTAGCGGCTTATCTAAGGCCACGTTGATGATTATCTTGTCTCCCTTATTCGCTGTGTAAAGGTAGTAATTGTAAAAAGTATTAATTGAAAGTTGATTGTTGCTTTCCATACTGATTAATTTGGGATTACTGGGTGTTCCATCAGGTCCGCTTGGCGCTGAGACTACAGAATTGCCGATTATAGAAGCCGCATACCCATATCCAGGACCATTATCTGGATAATAGAATTGAATAGTATATTTATTAGATTGCGGAAACTCGAAAGTGAGGTCTTCTCCGCAAGTAACGCGAACTAGATCAAAGTTGTTGTCATAAACTCGAATCTGTGTTGGGTAACTGCCACCTGCACTACAACGACTTTTTTGTTGATCTGACATCGGGGTATTCAAGAATGCATGGAGAATCAACTTTTCACCTTGTTGCGACGTGTATTTAAAATAGTTAGTAGATGCATCACGAGATATTTCGTTGCTCGTGGTAAGACTAAGTACAGTGGGCGCATTTGGTACGCCGCCTTGAACAGAAGATTGATAATAAACTCGCGCTGTCTCTGAATTTATAATTTGAATGAAGTCTGTGCTGGCGAGGACGCTATTAATGTAGAGGATTAATGAAGCGAAAAAGGTAGTGCATGGCAGCACTGAATAAAACTTTGCATAATTCAATGTGTACTTCCTTGTGCAAATGGTTGGCTTCAGATTGCTTGCGAGAGAGATAACGGGTCAAGTCGCTTGATCAATACATGATTGATAAGTTGTCGTACTTTAATGCCCGTCCCGATGGAGTCGAATATAAAAATGTCTATTATCACTAAATGAATCGTTGTAGTGACTGAGGTCGCATAAAAAAATTCCGTTCTGCTAAATACGGCTACTATGAAGCATTCCTGCATACTCTAAATCAATAAGGATATCTAATTGACGAATGAAGTAGAAGAAGCCTGTAAATTTATTATTAATCAATCAGCTTAACCCACTATACAGATTGATTTGCACATCGTATCGTAACTATTTTTCACTCCAATGTTTTTCCTTGGGAGATTTATTCATTTTATCGGATGGTATATTCTTGTAGTTTGCTACAGGCTCATTAAAGGGCCAAGCACGGATTATATAAGGCTATGTCGTAGGTATCTGTTGATTTTTGATAGCCATTTAATTTTGAAGGTTTTTTTCAGTAATCAAAAGAACACAATCAAATGATTTATAGGTACTTAGTAAGCTACTAAATCAAATTCATCAGCAATGACGGATTTTTTAGCTGTATCTGATTAAGGGATTATTCTAACGGCAAGAATCAGGGAATCTTTAATCAACCGTCTTTATGCGGTTTTTTTTGCCTATTGTTTTTTCTACTGTAGCACTGGTGTAGCACCATAGAAAATAAATATAACCAGAATATCTGCAACCCATTGTTTTATTGGTGCCCCGAAGACGAATCGAACGTCCGACCTACCCCTTAGGAGGGGGTCGCTCTATCCACTGAGCTACCGAGGCGCGCGTGCATTCTAACGCAAATGAGCTCGGTTCACACCTCTGCGGTTCAGCATTTACCCTATGGTAATACGTATTACTGAGCGCGAAAATTTGGCAGAGACGACCACCCGGTCAAGCTGATAGTGCCACAATTCGTGAAACCGTATGTTAAGACGAGTAAGAACGACGTGACCGACCCAAAATTTAACTTTACAACCTGCTGAACTCTCGTCCAGTCGAAATAATTTATGGCCAGTTGTGTATTCTCTATTTCGATGATGGCGAAAATGCAATCTTTCGATAGAGTTTTGAGCGAAATAAAACCGGGCAATTATTCAATTGTCCGGTTGTGCATAGATAATATAAAACATCAGAATTTAAATGTGATGCCGGTTGACAGAAAGTCCATGTCCGTTCTACCAGTGGTGGCGTCATCACCTACCTTGTTTAAGCGCTCCCATTCTGCACGAACAGCAAGATTCGGGACGAAATCATATGTCGCGCCGAAGCCGAAATTGGCGCCAGTGCCGGATTCTTTTTGGTGAGCTCTAAAACCAAGACCGGAAGCATTAGTTTTTAGCTCATTCCTCGCCAGACCAAGCTTGCCAAATACCGAAAATCCATTACTGATGGGCGCCGTAAAAACACCTGCCAATCCCCAAGCTTGAACTTTGGCAGATGCGCCGACAGGAACAACGGTACTGCCATTAAATGCGGTGTCATTACCCGTAAATTTGCCCAAGTCAAAATAGGTGGCTTCCACTCCCCAGTTTGGGTTGATCTGATAGCCACCATATACCTTGTACCCAGTATCCTTGTCATCGACATTTCTCAAACCTTGTGGAATGTCTTTGTATTTCGATTGACCGGCGCTGCCGCCGATGTAATAAGTAGATAGACCTGTTCCGGGTGCGGCTATTGCTGAGGGTACGATGAAAGTGCTTCCTGCTCCCAGCAGTGCAACTGCACAAGCTATTTTTTTCAGTTTCATGATTTTCCCTTTCGTTATGTTTAAGAACGGTAACCTGACAAAGGAAGCCTTTATTCTTATCAGATTACCCTTTTACAGCGCGCCGCTCTTTATAAGAAATATCTACCTTAGTAACATTTCTCATATCATTTGGCACTCTAGCGCAAACATTGTCATACCTACACGGGTGATCTTTTTTGAGGGTGAAAAAAGTTGTCACGTTGCATCTATATTTTTAGCCCCCGGCAGTTCCAATTTAAATACCAGCACATTCGCGCTTAATGGATTTATCCACGCCCGTATAACGCTTCCAACAACTCCACTTCAAACACCAGCGTCGAATTTGGTGGAATGGCGCGCCCTGCACCACGCGCGCCATAGCCAAGTGATGCCGGAATAGTCAGTTTGCGCACGCCACCCACCTGCATGCCTTGTACACCTTCATCCCAGCCAGCGATTACTTCTCTTGCGCCGAGAGTGAATTGAAAAGGTTCGTGTCTCTCTTTGCTGGAATCGAATACAGTTCCATCTGTAAGCCAGCCAGTGTAATGGACGGTAACCGTGTGCCCACCTTGGGCTGTGCCTCCGCTGCCAACGGTAATGTCTTCATATTGCAGTCCGGATGGGGTAGTAGTTGTAGTCATTTCTTTCCTTGTGAGTTGATTTAGGGTTAGTCATTTCCGCTTGTGTTGGAATGACAGTTATTGTTACTTTTTTTCACGTTCTGCTGCTTGTATAGTATTTGCTATCAACATGGTAATGGTCATTGGGCCGACGCCGCCAGGCACAGGGGTGATGTAGCCTGCCACTTTTGTTGCACTTTCAAAATCAACGTCACCCACTAGCTTGCCATTGGACAGACGGTTGATGCCGATATCAATCACGACTGCTCCAGACTTGATCATATCGCCGGTAATCATATGAGGCTTGCCGGTAGCGACCACCAGAATGTCAGCATCCCTTGTGTACTTGCCAAGATTCACCGTCCTGGAGGTGCAAATAGTGACGGTAGCACTTTGGTGCAACAGCATAAGTGCCATTGGTTTGCCGACAATGTTGCTGCGGCCGACTACCACGGCGTGTTTGCCCTCGATTTCAATGCCCATTTTTTCTAGCAATTTCATTGTACCAGATGGTGTACAGGGCGGAAATAAGGCGGTGCCGGTAACCAATGCGCCGATATTCATCGGATGGAATCCATCTACGTCCTTGTTCGGGCTGATGGCTTCCAACACCTTGTGACTGTCGATGTGATTGGGCAAGGGGAGCTGTATCAACAAACCATGGATCGCCGGGTTAACATTTAATTCAGCAATTTTCGCCAGCAATGTTGTTTCTTGCGTGTCGGCGGGCAGGGCGATATGTTCGGAATAGAGTCCGATTTCGGCGCAGGCTTTTACCTTGTTACCAACATACACCTTTGAGGCAGGGTCTTCCCCTACGATGATGACTGCCAAGCCAGGCGTAATGCCACGCATCTTTAGCGCATCCACACGTACCTTCCACTCAGCGCGTAATTCCTGAGCGATGGCCTTGCCGTCAATGATGCGAGCTGTCATTTTTTATTCCTTAAGATTAAAACGAATGTCTTGTTGATGCGTTTGATAGTTGGCAACCTCGGTCATGATTTTGAATAGGTTTGATCAACGAAAAAAGCATCCTGAATCTTGTCCAACTTGAACTCATGATGTAAGTTTTTTTATGGGTATTGTTGAAAGAAACGAATTGTAACATTCAGTGAATCGAAAATAAGGGCGAGGAAAAGTGAGCTTATGGGTAGCCCCTGAATGTGCTACTGAATGAGGTTCATAACAAGGGTACGATCATTAGCGCCACAATGTTCATGATTTTGATTAACGGGTTGATGGCAGGGCCAGCAGTATCCTTATACGGATCACCGACGGTGTCGCCCGTTACCGCAGCCTTATGGGCTTCCGAGCCTTTGCCACCGAAGTTGCCCTCTTCAATATACTTTTTGGCGTTATCCCATGCGCCGCCACCATTGGTCATGGAAATTGCCACGAAGATGCCGGTGACAATGGCGCCAACGAGCACGCCGCCCAATGCTTGTGCGCCCAGGGTTAGGCCGACGATTACGGGAACCGTGACCGGCAGCAGAGAAGGTACGATCATTTCCTTGATAGCTGCTTTAGTCAACATGTCAACGCAGGTTCCATATTCAGGCTTGCCGGTACCTTCCATGATGCCAGGAATTTCCTTGAATTGGCGACGTACTTCCACCACCACAGAACTGGCGGCACGGCCAACCGCTTCCATGCCCATGGCAGCGAATAAATAGGGCACCATGCCGCCGATGAAAAGGCCGATGATCACCATGTGATTAGATAAATCGAAAGTCAATCCCGGGTGATTAAAGGAAAGCGCATGGGTGTAATCGGCAAATAGCACCAGTGCCGCGAGGCCGGCTGAGCCGATGGCGTAGCCCTTGGTCACGGCCTTGGTGGTATTGCCTACCGCGTCGAGAGGATCAGTAATGTTGCGTATGTTACTCGGCAACTTGGCCATTTCGGCAATACCACCGGCATTGTCGGTGATCGGGCCAAAGGCATCGAGCGCCACGATAATCCCCGCCATAGAGAGCATTGAGGTCGCGGCGATAGCGATACCATACAAGCCGGCCAGTTCATAGGCGCTCCAGATGGCCACGCACACCGCTAATACTGGCGCAGCAGTCGACTTCATCGAGACGCCCAAGCCGGCGATTACATTGGTGCCATGGCCAGTGGTGGAGGCTTCAGCAATATGCCTTACCGGGCTGAACTCGGTCGCGGTGTAGTATTCGGTGATCCACACCAGCGCGGCCGTCAGTGCCAGCCCAATAAAAGTCGAACCATATAACGCGTTAACGGAATAAACGCCGTTATCGCCCATTAGCCACTGGGTGATGGGATAGAAAGCGATCAGCGCCAACACGGCAGATACGATCAGGCCGCGATAGAGTGCGTTCATGATCTTGCCACCCTCTCGAGCTGTTACAAAATAGGTGCCGACGATAGAAGCGATGATCGAGAACCCGCCCAGCACCAATGGATAAATCACCGCGTTTGAGCCGGAATTGGCCATCAGTAAATCACCCAAAAGCATGGTGGCAATGATGGTCACGGCATAGGTTTCAAATAGATCCGCAGCCATGCCAGCGCAATCACCGACATTGTCGCCGACGTTGTCGGCAATCACCGCCGGGTTGCGCGGGTCGTCTTCGGGGATACCCACTTCGATTTTGCCCACCAAATCTGCGCCTACGTCAGCACCTTTGGTGAAGATACCGCCGCCAAGACGGGCAAAAATAGAAATCAGCGAACCGCCGAAAGCCAGACCGACCAAGGCGTGGGTTGCTTCCATAGGAGTGCTGCCCATCGAAATAGTGAGGAAGGCGTAGTAACCCGCCACACCCAACAGACCCAAGCCGACTACCAACATGCCGGTAATGGCTCCGCCCTTGAAAGCTACATTCAAAGCTGCGTTGAGACCGGCGTTTGCAGCTTGTGCAGTACGCACGTTGGCACGCACCGACACGTGCATACCTATGTAGCCCGTTAGACTCGACAGAATCGCACCGAGGGCGAAGCCCATAGCTGTTTTCCAACCCAGATCCGGTATAAGTAAAATTACCAGAAACAGCGTTACGCCGACGATGGCTATCGTGCTGTATTGCCGGTTCAGGTAGGCAGAAGCGCCTTCCTGTATGGCGGCAGCGATCTCGCGCATTCGATCGTTGCCGGTCGACTGAACCAAAATCCATTTGATAGAAACCGCTCCATATATGAGCGCCGCCATTGCACATAACAGCGTAAATATCAGACCATCAGACATAAGTTTCTCCCTATAGTTAAACCAGCCTGTTAGAACCGGCAAATTACACAAACACAAAAAACCAAAACAAAATAAGTTATTGACCTTTACGTAATTCGTGACAAATGCCATTTCAGCAACCGTTATTCCCGCGAAAGCCGGGGTAACGGGGTAGTAGATATTGTTTGTTATGGCGCCCTTTTTAAAAATTGGATTGGATAGGTTGACTGATATTGTGTGCGGTATTTAATAGCTATACCTTAAACTCGGCCAGTTTCTTGGGGATCGCCACATTCTTGAGCCGAACGTATTGTGGCAAGCCGTCTTTGTAGGGTGGGTAATCTTCGCCCTTGATCAGCGGAGCGAGGTATGCACGGCACTTGTCAGTGATGCCGAAGCCATCCTTGGTGATAAAGTTGCGCGGCATCATTTTTTCTACATTAGCCACGTTTTTGAGCTGGGCAACGCCAATTTTCCACTTGTAGGGCTTATCGGCGAGACGAACAATGGTAGGCATGACAGCGTTTTCGCCTGTTAATGCCAACTGCACTGCAGCCTTGCCGAGCGCATAGGCCTGTTCAACGTCGGTCTTGGAAGCGATATGGCGCGCGGCACGTTGCAGGTAATCAGCCACCGCCCAATGGAATTTGTAACCCAACACTTCCTTCACCATGTTGGCTACCACCGGCGCTACGCCCCCTAACTGGGCGTGACCGAAAGCATCTCTTAGCCCCTGGTCAGAGAGAAATTTGCCGTCCGCACCTTGCACGCCTTCTGACACCACTACTGAACAATAGCCATGCTGCTTTACCATGGCATCGACTTTGGCCAGAAATTTTTCTTTATTGAAGGGGATTTCAGGAAACAGGATGACGATCGGCAGCTCGCAATTTACATCCGAGGCCAAACCACCGGCAGCGGCTATCCAGCCAGCATGTCGACCCATCACTTCCACTACGAATACCTTGGTTGAGGTCTTGGCCATGGAAGCAACATCGAAACTGGCCTCTCGTACCGATACGGCGACGTATTTGGCGACCGAGCCAAAACCAGGGCAACAGTCAGTGATGGGCAAATCATTGTCCACCGTTTTGGGTACATGGATTGCCTGAATGGGGTAACCCATTTTATCCGCCAGCTGTGAAACTTTCAGGCAGGTATCAGCGGAATCACCCCCGCCGTTATAAAAGAAATAACCAATGTTGTGCGCCTTGAAGACTTCGATCAGCCGCTCATACTGCAATCTGTTTTCTTCAATACCTTTCAGCTTGAAGCGACAGGAACCGAATGCACCGGACGGGGTGTGGCGCAGTGCCGCAATGGACTTGGCGGAATCTCTAGTCGTATCGATCAGATCTTCAGTCAGCGCGCCGATGATGCCATTACGGCCTGCATAGACTTTGCCGATTTTGTCCTTATGTGCACGGGCCGTTTCGATCACGCCACAAGCCGATGCGTTGATTACGGCAGTGACGCCACCGGACTGGGCATAAAATGCGTTTTTCTTTGTCATGTGGTTAATAACTCCATATGAATTTATTAATCTAACCATTGATTGGTAATGTAGAAATTTATCTTACTCCATTTTTAATGGCCCATATAATCAAATAAAGGGGGGCATGTTAAAAAATACGGCTGTGGATTTAGCCTTGCCTGCTCACCTGCTACGCTTCCCATCTACCCAAAAGGACTCCCGAAATTTTCTATGCCTCGATTTTTCGAAACAGATTCAAAATCATCAGTGGATATCGCCCAATTTATTTTCTATTCTCCGCATTCGATGTTGCATCCAGTTCAGTGATATGCCGACAAGTGCATCATGCTTATTGGTCAGTCGCTAGTAAATACGTCAGTACATCTCTTGGGGTTTGCTGCTATGCCCGATCAATATGCCCGGCTTGCCTTTTAGGCGATCACGGATTTTATCTGTGTGCCGCATTACACGATCATTGGGATTTTCCCGCTGACTGGAATAGGCCAGCCGGTAGCAATACGACAGGCGAAGATTGTAGAGCTACCCATTCATTTCGACTTCATCAAGCAAGGCCAGTCAACATAATTTTGGGCGTATTTAAAGATAATTTTTTAAGAGTTGTTAAATAATATACTGATTTTATTGTTATAATGTAGTTACTTTAAATATACTAAAAAACTACCATTACAGAAAAATATTACCATGCCTATATTTAGTCACCATAATTTAACATTGCTTAATCCGTCATTTGACTCACCACTGGTAGATGTTTTGACGGAGCTGGAGCACCTGCGCCGACTGCAACTGCAGGGCACGACCCCGGCCCAGGTTTTTTTTCAGCTCAAGTACATCTTCCACATGTTAGAAAGTCTGGGGTCAGCCCGTATCGAAGGTAACCACACCACTTTAGCTGACTATGTGGAAAGCAAACTGGAAGGCACACGACAGGCTCCCTCTGACCAACTTCGAGAAATGGAAAATATTGAAGCGGCTATGGCGTATATTGAGGAAAGTATTCAGTCTGGCGACGGACTGACAGAGCACTTCATCCGAGAGCTGCACGCTATAGCGGTAAAAGAGCTAGAACGTGAAGGAGATGCCACGCCGGGCGCATACCGGCAGAAGCAGGTAAAAATTGCACAGTCCGAACACTTGCCACCTGAGTTCATCCAAGTGCCACACTATATGCAGGATCTGGTAGCGTTCATCAACGAAAATCACCCACCAAAATATGATCTCATCAAGGTGGCGTTGGCGCACCATCGTTTTAGCTGGATACACCCATTTGGCAATGGTAATGGCCGCGTGGTTCGTCTGCTAACCTATGCTTTGCTGATCAAGTACGGATTCAATGTAAAAACCGGCGGCAGAGTGTTGAACCCAACAGCGGTATTCTGCAATGACCGCGATCAGTATTACTCCATGTTGGCACGCGCTGATTCCGGTGCAGGGAAAGAATTGGAGGTATGGTGCATTTATGTATTGCAAGGCATCCTGGACGAATTACGTAAAGTGGATCGGCTTACTGACCTTGGTTATTTGAGCGACAGAATTCTTACACCTGCAATTTTTTATGCCAAGGAAAGACAGCTCATTACGGCGATGGAAGAGAGTGTGTTGCGCATAAGCGTAAAAAACGGTGTAGCCAAGGCTGCTGATCTGGCGGCTGGTATGCCCGGTATGTCATCCGCCCAGCGCACCTATCAAATCAAAAAATTGGTGGAGCGAAAAATGTTGCAGCCCATCAAGGAGGGCGCACGTCAATATACCATTGGATTTAGTAATAACTATCTGATACGAGGCGTAATTCGTGCCTTGTCAAATGAAGGATTTATCCCCGCAACACTGAATAAAGCTGATTAAATAACTGTGGAATGAAGATGGCGTAGCCGTGCTGGATAAGTTGATCCGTGGGTGATGTGTGTTCGACTATAGATTTGAAGAGCACAAAAATTCAGAAGATGGTGTTTATCCGGCATCGTGAGACTTTTCAGCGCAACGACGTGAATAAAATGTTGGAACGCATGATCCCAGATAAGTCAAAGAGTCGTATCCAAATACACGTCCGAGAAAATCGCTTGAATTTCGAACACCCGCAGCGGTTTACAGCAAACCCCTACCAATATGGGTTCACTAAATCCATGACTAAACATTAACTGTTGTGGTTAGCACTTAAATTCGTCCAGCTTGTGCTGAGCTGTCTGTTTAGAAAAACGGGTTTAGGTAATGCTCACCAGCGAATTCAGATAGCGACTAAGATTTCCTACGTAACGCGCAGCATTGGTATGCAGGGCTGCGATTTCTTCTTCTCTCAAGCTGCGCAACACCTTGCCGGGCGAACCTACCACCAGCGAATTATCTGGAATTACTTTGCCTTCGGTAATCAGCGTGTTCGCGCCTATCAGGCAATTGCGGCCGATTACGGCGTGATTAAGGATGGTGCTGTGGATGCCGATTAGGCTGCCGTCGCCGATGGTGCAGCCGTGCAGCATTACCAAGTGGCCAACAGTGACGTTGTTGCCTATGGTGAGCGGTGCGCCGGGATCGGTGTGCAGCACTGAACCATCTTGAATGTTGCTGTTTTCACCAATGTGGATGGGTTCGTTGTCGCCACGTATCACGGCGTTGAACCAGATGCTGACATTATTTTCGAGAATGACCGAGCCGATGACGCTGGCATTGGGCGCGATGAAATGCTGTTGTCCGCGTAGTTCCGGTGTGCGGTCTGACAGGGTGTAAAGCATGGATCAGCCCAATGCCGCCACACCAGCTTGCGCGATCTGCCCATCTTCAAACGAGCGCACGCCGCTGATGCCGAGTCCGCCAATGATCTGGTTGTCATGCATGAGTGGCACCCCGCCTTCGGAAGGGAGGACGCCCGGCAGGGCGAGATGAATCAGGCGACCGCCCATTACCGCGTCTTCGATAACCTTGGTCGGCCGTTGAAAGGCAACCGCTGCCCGCGCTTTCTGGGTGGCGATTTCCACGCTGCCAAACTGGGTGTCGTGATTGCGTTGAAGATAAAGCAGATGGCCACCATCATCCACGATGGCAATCACTACTCGCCAGGAATTGCGTAGTGCCTCGGCCTCGGCAGCCATAGCAATTTTTTTAGCATCGTCAAGCGTGAGGATAGGTTTGCTGATCATGGTTGATGTGCTGCCAATGCGTTAAATATTCGGTCGCGTATGCTGTCCACGCTGCCGATGCCAGGAATATTGATGCAGTGCGGCGCGTGCGTACCATCAGACTTCCCCTTGGCGGACCCACTTTTCTCCCAATTTAAGTAGTATTCGACGAGAGGTTTAGTTTGTTCATGATAGACCTCAAGACGTTTTCTGACGGTATCTGCGCGGTCATCCGGGCGTTGTATCAAGTCTTCACCGGTGATGTCGTCCTTACCGGGTATTTTGGGTGGATTGAATATTATATGGTAGGTACGTCCCGAAGCGGGATGGGCGAGACGACCATCCATACGCTGGATGATGTCGCTATCCGGAACCTCGATTTCCACCACAAAATCAATACCGATGCCGGCGTCTTTTATTGCTTGGGCTTGCGGTATGGTGCGTGGAAAACCATCCAGCAGGAAGCCATTGACGCAGTCTGCTTCTTTAATGCGTTCTTTCACCAGGTTGATAATGATGTCATCAGATACCAATCCACCTGCATCCATTATTTTTTTGGCTGCTTGTCCTAGCGGGCTATCCGCCTTGACCGCCGCGCGCAACATATCTCCGGTTGATATTTGAGGGATATTGAATTTCTCTTTAATCAGGTTGGCTTGGGTGCCTTTACCGGCGCCAGGTGCGCCTAACAGTATAAGTCTCATGGTGGTGCTCCGTTTATTTGGTCGTTGATTATACGCTTGCTGTCAAATAGCTTGCGGGTAGCGTGCAGATCTTGTTCGGTATCGACTCCACTGGGGGGTACGTCTGCGCTAATGGTTACTCCAATCTTGTAACCGTGCCATAGGGCACGTAATTGTTCCAACATCTCAATCTGTTCGATGGCAGCAGGGGCGAGTTTGAGAAAAGTCCGCAGAAAACCGGCACGGTAAGCATAAATACCGATGTGGCGTAATACCGTGAGATTTTCCGGCTGTGATGTGCCAGATGTGTGCGCATCGCGCGGATAAGGAATCGGCGCACGGCTGAAATACAGGGCATTGCTGTGTTTATCCAGCACCACTTTGACAATGTTGGGATTGCGCATGGCCTCTTCATCATGGATGGGATGACAGGCGGTGGTCATGGCGCATTCCGGGTGGCCGTACAAGTGTTGTGCTACGGCACTGATTAGTGCGGGTGGCATGAGGGGTTCGTCGCCCTGTACGTTGACTACAATAGTATCGTCGGGCCACTCAAGCTGTTCCACCACTTCGGCAATGCGGTCGGTGCCGCTGGTGTGGTGAGCGTGAGTCAGGCAAGCCTTAAAACCATATTCATGCACGGCAGCTATGATGGATTGATGATCAGTGGCAATCCATATTTGCTGCGCACCACTTTGAGCGGATTGCTCGGCAACTCGCACCACCATCGGCTTGCCGGCAATCGGCAATAACGCCTTACCCGGCAAGCGGGTAGAGGCGAAACGTGCCGGAATGACGACATGAAAGGCTATCATCGAAGTCGTTCGATTTCTTCCGGAGTAAGCTTACGCGCTTCATCTGCCAGCATTACGGGAATGTCATCCTGTATAGGAAATGCCAGACGATCCGCCTTGCAGATTAATTCCTGTTCGGTTTTGCGATAAACCAGCGGGGATTTGCACAATGGGCAAACCAGGATTTCAAGTAGTTTGGAGTCCATCAGGAGTAAGCCTTTCTAGGATTTGTTGGGTAAGCAAGGAATCCAACTGCGCATCCACGCGTAGCACCCAGCATTTTTCGTTGGCGAATGTCGTGCATTTTACCGCATCTTTTTCCGTCATGAGTATTGCGTCTGCATCAGTGTAGTCCAGATCGGCAGGCGTGAAGCGATGATGGTCGGGGAAAGGATGGGCTTGTGCCTTCAATCCCAGACGGTTCAGATGCGAGAAGAAGCGCTGTGGGTGGCCGATCCCGGCAATGGAGTGCAGACGTTGGCCGTAAAAATCAGCAGCGTGAGCAGAAGTATTCGGATTGAGCAGGTTGTAAAAACTTTCCCCATAGAGTTGCATGCTGTGTTGGTCTTTGGTGGCCATGCCCCCATGAATAACGACGGCATCCACCTGCGTCAGGCGTGATATGGGCTCACGCAACGGGCCGGCCGGGAGTAGAAAGCCATTGCCAAAACGACGTATCCCATCTACTACTGCAATTTCAAAATCGCGCTGCAAGCGGTAATGTTGCAGGCCATCATCGCTAAGCACGATATCGCATTCAGGATGAGCTTGTAACAGCGCGCGAGCTACGCCAACGCGATCGCGCCCGATCCACACGGGACACAGCTTACGTTGTGCCATCAACACCGCTTCATCGCCGGCCTCATCGGGGCTGCTTGACGCATGCACGGGCAGCGGGGATGTAGTGGTGCCCCCGTACCCGCGACTGATGATGCCGGGATGCCAGCCGCTATCAATTAATTGCTGCGCCAACCATAGTGTAAGCGGTGTTTTGCCGCTACCGCCAACGGTAATATTGCCCACCACGATGATAGGTACCGGCAACTTCACGCTCGTTAAAATGCCGATACGGTAAAGCGCACGTCGAGTTGCCGCCAGCATGCGGAATATAAAACTGACTGGCAACAGGATGAGGTGTAGCGGAGTGGTGCGATACCAGTGTTGCTCTAGCCACTGCATTCGCTTAGCCTAGTCGCCCGTTATTTTCGGCTGGTGGTAAAGGTAATGCGACCATAACCAGCAAGACGCGCTGCTTCCATGATGTTAATTACTGCTTGGTGCGGTGCCTTGGCATCGGCGTTAATAATGATGGTCGGATCTTTTTGCTCGCCAGCGGCTGCACGCAGCGCTTGCGACATATTCTGCACGTTATTGAATGTCGTGGCCGCACTGTTGATGGCGTAGTGCTCCGAAGCATCTACTGACACATTGATTTGTTTTGCTTGTGAAGTTGTTTCATCGCCACTAGCCTGCGGCAGGTTAATCTGTAATTCGGAAAATTTGGTGTAGGTGGTCGACACCATTAGAAAAATTATGATTACCAGGAATATATCTATCATTGGAATCAAGTTGATTTCTGGTTCCTCACGCATGCGACCGCGTTGAAAATTCATGGCTTAACCTCGGCGTGCGCCATGTATGATTTCAATTAGTTTGATTGCTTGCTGTTCCATCTCGATAGTCAGGCCATCTACTTTAGCGCGGAAATGGCGATAAAAAATCATACTGGGGATAGCCACCATCAGACCGAATGCCGTATTGTACAAGGCTATCGAGATGCCATGGGCGAGTGCGGCGGGCGCACTTTCTGCGGTATTCTGCACGCCAAAAATTTCAATCATTCCCACCATCGTGCCGAACAGGCCTAACAGTGGGCTTATTGAAGCGATTGTCCCTAATGTAGTGAGAAAGCGCTCAAGCTCATGTGCGGCAGCGCGTCCTGCTTCCTCGACAGACTCTTTCATCACTGTGGACGGGCTTTTAATGTTTTTGAGGCCAGCGGCGAAGATACGACCAAGCGGGGATTCTGCTTCTAAACGGGAAAGCATGGCATCGCTGACTCCGCGCTGCTTAAGTTCCTGGACCACTTCATTGAATAGCTCGGCAGGTGCAATTTTTTTGCTGCGCAGGGTCATCAAGCGTTCTGCAATTAACGCAACAGCAATCACAGATGCAACTATCAGAAACCAAATCGGCCAACCAGCCGCTTCTACAAGAGCAAACACTGAACTTCTCCAAAATATGCTTAAATTTAACAAAGCGGAACTGTATCTGGTCACACTTGTTTGAGCAAGATTTCTCAAGCTAATTTAACCTGAATGTTCCTTAAGTTCGTATCATAATTGTTTTGATAACAGCACTATAAAGCGAAGTGGCGGTGATACTGTCGCATGCACAAAAATTGTGTGGATAACTATGTGGATAAGATATTAGAAACAATGCTTAACTGCTTATAATATAACCAATTTTGGCCACCTGTTTAATTTGCATATATTTAAAATATACAATAAAAACAAAAGCATATTATATATCACCAAAGTATTGCGCTATAATTTTTGTGTAATATGCCCTCTTCCTAAAATTGTGGATTATTAAAGAATGTCAATATGATTTTTAAATTAGTTGAAGATGAAAAAAATCATGTATTCAGTGTGCAAGAGCTCAACATGGCCGCTAAGCAGATATTGGAAAACGGCTTGCCCCTGCTATGGGTGCGTGGCGAAATTTCCAATTTTGTCTGTGCTACTTCCAGGCATTGGTATTTTTCCCTGAAAGATGAGCAGGCACAGGTACGTTGCGTGATGTTCCGCCACAAAAGCCAGTACCTTGACTGGCAACCCAAGAATGGCATGCAAGTGGAAGTGTTGGCTCTGGCCACGTTGTATGAAGCGCGTGGTGAATTTCAATTGACGCTGGAACAGATGCGGCCAGCAGGACTGGGGGCGTTATATGATGCGTTCGAACGCCTCAAACGCAAACTGGAAGCCGAAGGGTTGTTCGATGCTGCGCGAAAACGACCGCTGCCGTTCCTCCCCGTACAAATTGGCATTGTCACTTCGCCGCAGGCAGCAGCGTTACGCGATGTGTTGATTACCTTGGCTAAGCGTATGCCCAGTACTTCTGTCGTGCTGTATCCCACACCGGTACAAGGAGAGGGGGCGGCGCAAAAGATCGCGCAAGCCATTCGACTGGCTAATGAGCGTGCTGAGTGCGACGTGCTGATGCTATGTCGTGGTGGTGGCAGTATCGAGGATTTGTGGGCATTTAACGAAGAAATACTAGTGCGTGCCATCGTCGCCAGTCGTATTCCGGTAGTGAGTGGCATCGGCCATGAAACCGATGTTACCATCGCTGATTTTGTTGTAGATCAGCGTGCTGCTACACCCACTGCAGCAGCGCAACTGGTTGTGCCGGAGCGGCAAGCATTATTGCAACGCGTATACCATTGGGCACAGCGATTAGCACATGGCAAGCAGCGCCAATTCGAACGTGTTATGCAGCAGCTCGACTACTTGCAGCGGCGTTTGGTGCATCCTGCACAGCGAGTACAACAACAAACTCAGCACCTTGATCATCTGCAGCGACGCTTGGAGACCGTGCTCGCTTACATGTTACAGCGTCAACGATGGCGTTGGCAGTTGTTGCAGCGACGTTTACATACGGTGTGTCCAAACATTGAGCAGCTTAGTGTGCGGCAGACGGTTTTGGCTCGCCACCTGCTGGAAGTCATGCAGCGCACACTGGAACGCTACAATGCGCGTCTAGGTAGCATACATCAGCACCTCGACCATCTCGATCCGCAACAGGTGCTGGCGCGCGGCTACAGCATGGTGCGTGATGCACATGGCGCAATTATTTTAGACAGCACTGTTTTACCTGTAGGCGCGCGCCTTGATATCACTTTCGCGCATAGTTGGGCGCATGTGGAATTAAAAGATAAGGGGGAATCTTCCCCAGTGCAGCTGTGAGTGTGAACGAGAGAGAGGATCTTAAGTTGTTATATCTCAGAAGATTTAACGTTGAAAAAAGCAGCATTGTTAATTTCGTTAACTTGATGCGATAGCTGTAGGTTGATCAAGTAGAAGGTTTTAGAGTAGAATCGCGCTTCTTTTGCAAACTAGTTGGGGAAATAGCTATGGCTCGCGTCTGTCAAGTAACGGGGAAACGCCCAATGGTGGGAAACAATGTATCTCACGCCAATAATAAAACAAAGCGTCGTTTCCTGCCGAATTTGCAGCGTCGTCGTTTGTGGGTTGAAACTGAAAATCGCTGGGTATCTTTACGCCTTACCAATGCCGGATTGCGTACCATTGACAAGAATGGTATCGATGCGGTGTTGCTTGAAATGCGCGCACGCGGCGAAAACGTCTAAGGAGTAACAAAAAATGCGTGAAAAAATCAAGCTTGAATCCAGCGCCGGCACTGGTCATTTCTATACGACGGATAAAAATAAGCGCACTACGCCGGAAAAAATTGAGATCAAGAAATTTGATCCAGTGGTGCGCAAACATGTGATGTACAAAGAAACCAAGCTGAAGTAAACCCTTCGCTTTGTTTGAGTGTATGAAAAAACCCGCTTAAGCGGGTTTTTTGTTTAGGCTCACAAAAGAAATATACTAAGCGTAACACCTCAATCGTTGGGAAAATTCCTGTAACGCTGCAATCCCGCTGTTTTCCGCTCGATGACACCAATCTTCCAATTGTTTTACTAATTGCTCCTTGGTCGCCGTAGAGCTTTGCCAGATGACGGCCAGTTCTTGGCGCAGAGTATAGGTTGTCTGTAGGATACCGCTAGCTTTAATTACCTCACTTAGTTTCGTTTTTTGTTGTTCTGTCAAAACATTCTCATCCAAGTGTAGCCAATGTTTGATACGCACCACATCAATTTTATCTGAGGCTTGTAGCTTGAGCCGGGCTATTTCTATCGAGTAAGTTTTTTTCAGTAATTGGGCATATCTGGCGGTGACTTCGTAGCGGTTAGCAATAACGGCGTGCAGGGTCTCCATATCACATGAAGTCTTGGCTTGGTTCAGGCGTATTCGCGGGGCACGCCTCTTAACTTGTGCTAGACCGAGCGTCTCTATAATGCGGATATAGAGCCAGCCGATGTCGATTTCATACCACTTATTGGAAAGTTTAGCGGAGGAAGCATAAGCATGATGGTTGTTGTGCAGCTCTTCACCGCCGATGAAAATACCCCACGGCACGATGTTAGTGGAAGCATCCTCCGTCTGGAAGTTACGATACCCCCAATAGTGCCCAAGACCGTTGACAATACCGGCTGCATTAATAGGTATCCATGCCATTTGTACGGCCCAGATGGTTAGACCCAGTGGGCCAAACAACAGTACGTTGATAATCAGCATCAGCGCAATGCCGAGTTCACTGCGTTTGCTGAAAAGATTGTTTTCCAACCAGTCGTTTGGTGTACCGTGGCCGTATTTGTCTAGTGTTTCCTGATTCTCGGCTTCTTTGCGGTAAAGAGCAGCGCCTTCCAATAGCACTTTCTTGATGCCCACAATAACCGGGCTATGGGGATCTTCCTCTGTCTCGCATTTAGCATGGTGTTTGCGGTGGATGGCGACCCATTCTTTTGTGACGATAGCGGTGGTTAGCCATAACCAGAAACGAAAAAAAAAACTGGGAATAGCATGCAGATTCAGTGCGCGATGTGCCTGATGGCGGTGCAAAAAAATGGTAACCGATGCGATGGTAATATGGGTTAAAGTCAGTGCAACAATTACATAGCCCCACCAAGGCAAATCAATAAAACCTAGAAACATTCACTATCTCCTGAAATATCGGCTATAAATTAGCGTACTATTTTAACATAACTAAGAGCTAATCAAGCGGTGGTCACCCAAGTTTCAGCTTGTTCATAGTCAGTAAAGACACATATGTCCGCATCCACGAACATGCGCGATAGCCAAGCCTGCCATGTGATCCACTGATCATCCGTAATAACTGCAATCTTGCTGAAATCATGCATGTGTTCACGATTGAAAAATTTGATTTCCGCCCATGCTACATCGACCGTGTAGCTGATCATGTCACGTAGATCGAACAACAGATTGACCGTGCCGGGGGATTTAAGCAGGTAAAGTGCATGTTCCTCGAATTGCTTAAAATCAGCCAAGGTGAATTCGCCTAGTACAGCAATATTGAGCAGGGTGGAGGTTTGTTCTATTGTGATCATATTAAGTCTCTTCTTCGTTAGTTATGTGCCGCCGTGCTTGGGTGCCAGTTTCAAGCTTAACACACCGCCTGCAATGATAAGTCCTATGCCTATCCATCCCATTAATGGCAATGCCTCGTCCCACAGGACCATGCCGAATATGCTGGCGAATATCACCGTGCTGTAGGACAAGCTACCTGCCACTAGCATTTTCCCGGTACGGTAGGCCCGGGTCATCGCTAGTTGTGCTAGCGTGGCAGTGCTGCCGAGTCCGAGCAAGATGAATAAACCAGGCGTAGTGATGGGGTGCATAGTTCCGAGCAACATGCCGCCGCCGCTGGTAATAGCCGCAATCAGACTAAAATAGAATACTACCCGCCATTCCGGCTCACCACGTAACCCAAGCTGCTTGACATTGAGGTAGGCGATGCCGGCCAAAAAGCCGGAAATCAGCCCGATCAAACCGGGGATGAGTTGATCCTGGGCCAACGTGGGATGCAGTAGCAATATGACGCCACAGAACCCCAGCAGGATTGCGGTGGAGAGAGCCGGACGGAAATGTTCCTTGAAGGCCAGCATGGTCAGGATAGTGAAATAGAGTGGTGCAGTGTAATTTAGCGTTACTGCGGTGGCCAGCGGCAATACGGTGATACAGTAAAAATATAACATCAGCGCGATGGTGCCAGAAACGCCGCGCCACAAGTGCTGCTTCAGGTAAGGAGTAGACAGCGACAACCCTTGTTGACGGATGACCGCGTAGATCATCAATAACCCGAGTAACGCGCGATAGAATACCAATTCAATATGAGAAAAATATTCTGCACCGAGTTTAACAAACACCCCCATGCAGCCAAAAAAGAATCCGGCGACTAGCATCCATAATGCGCCCATTCCAATAAATTATTTAAGTAGATGGTTAAAATAAACGCTAATCCAGCGCAGGCAGAAATAATTCTGCTTAACTAAACAGGAGTCACGCCTGCACACGTATGACAATGCATGGAATTTTTTAGTGGCGATTAAGATGATCATTTGTCTAAATGCGGATCAAGCTGGCGTCGCAGAAACTCATGGAAATGCAGCAGGCCGTCCTCGGTCGGAGATTGATACGGTCCAGCATCTTCGATCCCATGCTGGTATAGCCATTTGCGCCCCTGGTGCATTTTCAGGCAGATGGTATCGTCCTCAAGCGCGGTTTCGCGGTAGGCAGCCTTTTCCGCTTCGACAAAATCGCGCTCGAATAACACTATGTCTTCTGGGTAGTAAAACTCCATAATGTTAGTGCAGGCATTGACCCCGCGCGGAATGACAGTACTGACCACTAATGTATTGGGGTACCACTCAACCATAATGTTAGGGTAATAGGTCAGCCAGATCGCGCCGTATCTAGGTAGCGTGCCGTTACTATATCGCAGCACTTGTTCCTGCCATTTGCCGTAGGCGGCACTTCCAACTTTGCGCAAGTCATGATTGATGCCTACAGTTTGCACGCTATACCAATCGCCGAATTCCCAGTGTAGATCGTCACAATTGACGAATTTACCCAGACCGGGATGGAACGGTGCAACATGGTAGTCCTCTTGATATACCTCAATGAAAGTCTTCCAATTAAAAGCATATTCATCTATCTCTACACGATCCAGTTGATAATTGGAAAAATCCAGCTCCTTTAACGCAGGGATATCCGCCAGATCCTTGGTAATATTGCGTTTACCTGCGAACTGTAAGCCATTCCAATGTTGCAACGGAGTCTTATTGAGATCCCGGCAGGGGTTTTGCGGGAAGCGCGGTGCACCTAATAGTTTGCCATCCAGCTGGTACGTCCAGCGATGCAGCGGACACACAATGTTTTTCGCGCTACCACGTCCTTCCAGCATGGTGGCCTGACGATGACGGCAAATATTGGAGAGCAGCTCTACTCCGTTTTTATTACGCACCAACATCTTGGCATTATCCATCCAATCCAGAACATGGTAATCGCCAAGGTTTGGTACCAATAGTTCGTGTCCGATATAGCCAGGGCCGTCATCGAATAATATGCGCTGTTCAATTTCCAAAATTTTTGGATCAAAATACCAGCGTAGGGGCGGTTGTGTAAGAACTGGGGTGAGCTGATAGATCTTTGCGATCTCGGACATACCAACATCTTCCTTGCAAAAAAGTGAATACGTTATGGGCAAAAGAATCAAATTGTCCCTTAAAACTGCAAGAGGGAGCAACAAAAATTGTCATTTGGCTTCATATTACATTCAAGGTCGGCAAGATTTCATTCGCCGCCGACCAGTTTTAGTCCTCCTAGGAGAACCTGCCGGAAATTCATCACATGCTGAATCAACTATCTGCCTGCGTAATTTGTAATCGGTGCATCCCCTCTTCGGCAACTCATCAACAAAGTTTCCCGTAATAACATTATAGTTTTGGTTGCCAAGCACTCGCGATGACAAGTACATAGCTAAATCCGCTAAAATAACAGTCTGCAAAAAGCAAATATACTAAATATGCCCCTGATTACCAGCCACTTTGTGACCACTTTTCACGACACTCACTTGGCTAACCCATCCTGGTCTGCATCTTCGATCATAGACAATACCGATGGGACTGAGTTATGGAAGTGGATCATTAACAATCATTGCAACAACTGTCTGCTTTGGGCGCAGGAAGATTTGGCTCGCCGTATTAAGGTCAGTGACATTGATATCGCTATTAATAAGCGCGCTATTGATCGCTACAATCAGGCCCGTAACGATGCCATCGAATGTATTGATGAACAGTTATTAATCGCCCTTAAGCTCGTGGATGCTGTCTCTGTACAAACTGATTTACCGATTGTCAACGTAGCAAAAGATGCGCGTTTGAATAGCGAGACCGCTGGTAGTATGGTGGACAGAATGTCGATTCTAGCACTGAAAATATGCGCCATGCGCCAGCAGACCGAGCGCATTGAAGTTGATGAAGCTCACCGTTTCATGTGCCATAGAAAATTGGAGCGACTGAAAGAACAGCGCAGCGACTTAGGTGCTTGCCTGGACGAGTTGCTAGCTGATACGCAGGCGGGCCGGGCATACTTCAAAGTTTATCGCCAATTCAAAATGTACAATGATCCGCAGTTGAATCCGGCGTTAGTGGCAGAAAGTAAATTGTGACTATTTAATTTAAATCCAGAAATGTAAAGAAATTCTTATTAACGATTACGTTACCATCGTACACAAAGCCTCTCGCACTCTCGCCACGACCTCTGCCCAGTCGCCAATTTTGCGTTGTCGGAACAAGCGAAGGGACGGGTACCACGGGCTATCTTCTCTCTCCAGCAGCCAGCGCCAGTCTGCCGCAAAAGGCAATAGCACCCATGCCGGTTTGCCAATAGCCCCCGCAAGATGAGCAACCGATGTATCGACACAAATTACAAGATCAAGATTGGCAATTAATGCCGCGGTACTGGCAAAATCCCCGATGTCTTCCGTCAAGCCGATGAAATGGAGATGTGCCAGCGGTTGTTTAGCTTGGGCCTCTCCAGCGCCTTTTTGCAGGTTAAAAAATACCACATTTTCTACGGTACCCAGTAAATCAAGTTGGCTGAGGGAGATGGAGCGATTCAGATTGTTCTTGTTCCCGGGACTTCCAGCCCACATCAATCCGACTTTTAATGCTGATCCGGTATCCGGTATGCGTTTCCGCCAATCTTCAACCAAGCCTTCATCAGGGAAAAGATAAGGGACCGCTGCTGGTGCTTTCACCCCAGCTTTGCTGAGCCTGGATGGCAAACTCAGTAATGGGCAATGGAAATCGTGTTGGGGTAGCGGCTCGCCTCGCAAGATGATTTCATGTATTCCGTTTACTTCTTTAAACAGACGTTTCAGCGCAGGTTTGCATTCAAATAAGATGTACCCCCCAAGCAAAGCCAGCAGTGGCGCATATCGAATGAACTGTATCGCATCGCCAAAACCTTGTTCCGCATGCAAAAGTATTGTTTTGCCGTGAAGGTCTTCGCCATTCCATAACGGGCTGGTAAAGCGTTTTCCTTCACCAGCCAGTTCTGGCGCCTTCAGACGCCACTCATATTCATCCCATCCACGCGAAAAATTACCCATTACGAGTAAGGCCAGTGAAAGATTCCAGTGTGCCTGAGCAAAATCAGGCCGTAAGGCAATTGCTCTTTCGTAATACGTAACTGCTTCAGCAGGACGTCCTGTTGCCTCAAGAATCAATCCCAGGTTGTTATATGCTTCGACATAGTTGGCGTTCAGTGCAATTGCTTGGTGATAACATTCGACAGCCCGTTGATGATCCCTGATGGCTTGATACACCAATCCTAGATTATTATGAAAATCTGGAATTAAAGGCTGAATCTGGATGGCTTGCTCAATCAGTTTCAAGGCTGTTTCGTGGGTGCCTGATTGATAGGCAATTACCCCAGAATATTGCAATGCAACGGCATTTTGCGGTTGTTCGTATAAAATCAAGCCATAAATTGTGTTGGCATGAACGATGTGGCCCAACTGATGGTGCTTTAATGCAACGGATAACATCCATTGAATGTCCTCTTCGCGGGTTGCGCCACGTGGTATAGAGGTCACGGCAATTTTTCCGCAGCAGTTCTTGTAACGCTCACCGCTACCGCACGAACATGTTTCGTTTCGGCTTATCGATTTTGAAGCTGGGGGACTTGCCATTGCCGCTAATTGACTACGGGCCTCTGAATGCTCAGGATTGTTCTCAAGGATGCGTTGAAAGACTGCCCCAGCGAAACGAAATTGTCGCAAATCCCGGTAATTCATTCCAAGCCGGAAAAACTGGATGGAATTTGTAACATTGGACGGCAGGCTATGGATAAACTCTTCCACTTCATTTGGAGCAAGGGCCATCCACATGTTGAATAACCCGTGAAAACCGAATGGCTGGCAGGCGGGATAAGTGGTTTCAAAAGAAAATTTTTCTGCCTCGGATTCTGGCGCAAACCGCACTTGGTATTGCTCCTCCAGCAGGGGGCGATATTTTCGGCCAATTAGCTCATCTTCGGCCAATTCTTCATTGAGCGGGATTTCCCGCGTTGCCAGTAACAATTTACGCGACCGCAATGAAAAACCACCGTTACCCACTCTGAATCCATCTTTGTGATGACCCCACACCGCACCGATATAGTCAAAGTTTAGAAATTCATTCGTCCATGCGTTGGGGTTAATGATGTAGCCATCCCACTGGACAAGAAGAACGAAATCACTCTCAATATAATGATGCAATTCATGTAGCACGAACATCGAATATTCTTGCCGTGAGCGGATCGGTGGTATTTCTACTGTTTCAATACCTGGAAGGGTAAAATCTCGATCCGTCAGGAAAAGTACGCGGTCAAAGACGCCTCTTTCTTTAGATTTTTTCAATGCCTCGATGGCAAGATCATGATTGATGCAGTCCACGCAGCAAAGCGTGATAGTGATAGCTTGTTCAGTTTTCATCGTAAAACCAGTCAATTTTTAACTCGAAGAATCAATAATTCTCATCAGCTGTGTTTGCAGCTGAGCATTTTCAGTATAACTTTAAAAAAATTCTGTCATGCTCTGCAACAAGTTTGCTGAGAGAAAATGCGTTCTATCCAAATTTCTTTGTTCATTCTATAGCAGCAGGCTGACGCTCAGCGGATGTCTTGATGTTTTGGGCTACGTTTCGTTGCGCTCATTGCCTTGAGATAGGCGATGATTTCTTTTGTGATTTTCGCTCGATTGGGGATTTCTTGTGCCAGTCCCGGCATCAAGGAGTTATGTCGGATACTCGATGGATTCTCGATCCAGCGTGTCAGGTATTCAGGCTTGATGTACTCGACCACGCTCGTCGGATAATTGAGTTCAGGTGCCTTGCCGCCACCTTCACCATTAATCATATGGCATGCCATGCAATATTTACGAAAGTGCAAGAAACCACGCCGCACTTCTGCGGATGCCTTGGCTGGCGGGGAAAGGTTCGGAAAGCGAGTCGCAAATGTTGTGAGTTCGATACTCTTCACCTGGTAAGGCATGTCAGATGCGCCATCTTCAAGCAGCACTTTTGATTTCATATTGTCCCAGATTAAGTAGAGCGGCCCGAGTTGTACTACCTCATTATTCTGTAGTATGTTGGTCATCGTAAAGGGCGAGTTGTCGTCGTGAGCAAAGGCAAAATAGGCATCATGAGAGGTAAACTTTGTTACCGGAATACTCGCTTGGTATCCGTCCATGGAAATGAACACGATCTCCTCTGCTTTCAGCCACTCTTTACCAAATGTCTTGTCAAAAAGCACTCGGGCAGGATAAGCCTTATAGATTTGGTCTTTTTTCTCGTGAATCTCGAAAACTGTTAACGAAACTGCTGTAACTTCGCTAGCAAGATCGCTTAAAGTCAAAATCTTGACGATTTGATCTTTGTCTTTGAACTCAATACCGATATTGCTTTGTGAAAACGCTAGTGCAGGTAAACAAACGCTGCCGCATATTGCGACGAGAATCAGAAAAATATTTTGGAAACTTCTTGAGATTGGGCTACTCATACTTATGCCTCCATAGTTGGTGGTTAATGTTCTTGAAAACATGGCATCATAGGATACGAATTTTTTACAAAAAACAAGGTGCAAGAATTTTGCACGGAACCTGAAAAGTATTTTGGCTTCGGTATTTTTTCATGTTCCATGAGCGTTAGCGAACTGAAAAGTAGGCAACGAAGTTTTACTTTAATAATTATTAATTTTTGGAGGTGAGGTACAGTCATGAAAATCAAAATTGCGACAATTTGTTTTATGGTCGGTATATTGGTTATACCCCGTATAGGTTTCACTGCCGATCCAAAAATGGATCAGCCAGACCCCACGACAATAGTCAAGGAGTCGGATATAACAAGTAAAATAAAAGCCCGACTGAACGCTGATAGACATTTAGGCAAATTCAAGAGTATTAAAGTTGATACAGATAACAATGGCGTTGTTTGGTTGAGCGGTACTGCTCACCTTTTATCAGAAGAGGAAAAAGCGATTGAAATTGCTCGGGGTACTGAAGGGGTGGTTATAGTCCATAGCAACATCAAAATCAAGAATAGACATCCGATAAGCGATTGATTTTATATTTTTTATAAAGCTGAAAAATAGTTAACTAAGATTTAGTTCATCTGAACCATTGGCCGGTAGAAATATCACTCCTGATTTGACTGATTAGATTTGATGTATTACATCCATCACCCCCTCGGATGATGTTGTGCGTGCAGTTGTTTCAACCGTTCGCGTGCAACATGCGTGTAAATCTGTGTGGTAGAAATATCGGCATGACCAAGCAGCAGTTGCACTACGCGCAGATCAGCTCCGTGGTTAAGCAAATGGGTGGCGAAGGCATGTCGCAAGGTATGCGGTGACAGTGGTTTGTGTAGGCCGCCGCGCTTTGCATGGCGTTTGATGAGATACCAGAACATCTGCCGCGTCATCGCTGTACCACGCTGAGTTACGAACATCGCTGCATTTAATTTATCGCCCAGCAAGACGGGACGGGCATCAATCAGATAGCGGCGCACCCAGTCCAGCGCTTCCTCTCCCAACGGTACCAGACGTTCTTTATTACCCTTACCCATCACGCGCACTACGCCCATGTCGAGGCTGATTTGTGCAATGCTCAAGCTGATCAACTCAGACACGCGCAGGCCGCTGGCATATAGCACTTCCAGCATAGTGCGATCACGCATGCCCAGAGGTGCATCCGTATCAGGCGCTTGCAGCAGCATATCCACATCCTGCTCGGTGAGTGTTTTTGGCAGGTTACGTGGCAGCTTGGGGGTGGCAATTTGCAGGGTGGGATCAGTGTCTATTTTGCTCTGACGTAACAGGTAACGGAACAGGCGTTTGAGGCTTGATATGGCACGGCTGGTACTGGTGGCTTTAGCTTTTTGTTTGACGACCAAATAAGCGAGAAAGCCTTGAACGTCAGCGTGTGTGGCCTCTAGCAAGGAGGAGTGATGTTGTTTTTCCATCCAGAAAATAAATTTGCATAGATCGCGTCTGTAGCTTTCCAGTGTATTTCGCGACAAGCCATCTTCCAGCCATAAGCAATCGCAGAATTCATCCAGGATGTCAGTGTTGTTCATACATCTTTGTCATTTTTGAATGCAACGAGAAATCTATGTGATTGTTCACCGCATACGGAATGTTAACTGTAGTTGCGCCCGTTTGCTCATGAATAACAAACTCTAAAGATTGTCGGAACTGAATTTTTATGTATAAATGAATTTCACTAAATACTATGTATACCATGTATCTCAATGTAATCAATTTATTACGAGCTAAGTCCTACAGGCTCCTTCCCTAGTTCGATTGTTTTTCATATGCCAGCAACCAGCGTTTGATATCCAGCGCATTTCCCCCGCGCTGATGTATGAAACCGCCGATACCAGATTTACTTACCACGCGATGACAGGGGATGACAATGGGAATGGGATTTGACCCGCACGCTTGACCAACAGCACGCGGGCTAGAAGCTAGCAACGTGGCGAGATCGCCATAATTACGTGTTTTCCCGGGTGGAATAGCAGATATTGCCCGCCACACTTTTGTTTGGTGGGCAGTGCCGTTTAGCTTGAGAGAAAGATTAAAATGAAAATTTGGATCAATAAAATAGGCCTGCAATTGTCTGCACACCTCTCGAGCAAACGCTTGGCTAGGCAATTGTAGCGTGGCATCTGACTCCAGAAAGTTGATACCAGTTAGCGTATCCGCCTCACAGCAGATACCCAGCATACCAAATGGTGTAGGTAGCTTTGCCTGATAATTCATTACTTACCTTTCTTACACAAATATTTGGCACGAATATTTGGCTAATTTTAAAGGTCTGACCCAGACAATATGAGACTTGGAAACAATAAGAGTTATATCCCCAAATGACGGACGCAAGTAAATTTATTTAGTACATTACGCAAGCATTCATAAGAGATATTTCGGGAATTGGCGTTACAAAAAAGAGGACAAGGCAGCCCTCCAGCCTTAGGGGACTTATGGGTTACCAGAGCTTTGGAAGTATCCTGGCAGTAAACTTCCGGTTTTGCCGGAGGTAATCAATTTGCTCATTCTCATTTTAAATAAAAATAAGAATGAGCTAACTGCAAACTTAAACCGCTTTACGATTAGGGAGTTTTTCCTTGATACGTGCGGACTTTCCGGAACGGTCACGCAAGTAGTACAGCTTGGCACGACGCACATCACCGCGACGTTTTACTTCGATACTGGCGATGGCTGTCGAATACGTTTGAAAGGTACGCTCCACGCCTTCACTAGCGGAAATTTTCCGCACGATGAAAGATGAATTCAAGCCACGATTACGCTTCGCAATCACTACGCCTTCATAAGCCTGCACGCGTTTGCGTTCACCTTCGACCACATTCACATTGACGATAACAGTGTCGCCAGGGGCGAAGCTCGGGATTACTTTGCCCAGACGGGCAATTTCTTCTTGTTCAAGTATTGCGATAAGATTCATTTTATTTCCTCTTGTTGTACGGATGCTTGTTCCTGCTGGTACTCTGCCAGTAGCCGAGCTTCCTGTTTTGTTAACTGGCGTTGTGCCAGCAAATCTGGGCGGCGTTGCCAGGTCCGTCCTAGCGCCTGCTTCAACCGCCACTTTTCTATCTCGGCGTGGTGTCCAGAAAGTAAAATCTCCGGGATGCCTTCGCCTTCAAAAATTTCTGGCCGCGTATAATGCGGACAATCCAGCAAACCCGCTACAAACGAATCCTGTTGTGCTGATTCGGCATCGCCCAACACACCGGGCAAGTGCCGTACCAAACTGTCTATCAACACCATTGCTGCCAACTCGCCACCGGATAACACATAGTCACCGATGGAAAGTTCTTCATCCACCTGCTGTCGTATCAGACGTTCATCTACACCCTCGTAACGACTTGCCAGCAGAATCAATCCATCATTCCGCTCCAAAAGCTCCTTCACCACTGCGTGGGTTAGTTGTCGTCCTTGTGGTGACAGGTGGATTACACAACTTTTGACCACACCAGTTTGCGCTTGGCTTTGTTTCGCTGTTGCAATTGCCTGCGCTAGTGGCTCTGCCAACATCAACATTCCAGGGCCGCCACCATAAGGTCTGTCATCCACGGAACGATGCTTGTCTCTGGTGAATTCACGCGGATTCCATGTGTGGAGCACAAACTTGCCCTGCTCCGCTGCACGCCGGGTTACCCCATATTGGGTAATCGCGTCGAACATTTCCGGGAATAGCGTAATAACATCAAAGCGCATCGCCGCTGCTCAGCGTTTTGCTGCCCAATCAGCTGACCAATCGACACGTATCACTTTTTCCGTCAAGTCCACTTGCTGGATTACGCTGGCGATAAACGGGATTAGTAATTCCCCTCGATTTCTTTTGGATAAGCTTTCCAGCACACACAACACCTGATTAGCACCGGTATCCATAAGGTTGTCCACCACTCCCAGACATGCGCCATCGAGATTAACCACCGTTAGCCCGATTAAATCGGACCAATAATATTCATCCTCAAGCTGTTGAGGCAGACTGCTGCGCGGCACTGCCACCAGCAAGCCTTTATATTTTTCGGCGGTAGTTCTATCGTCACTACCTTGGAATTTGGCGACCAAGCCTTTGCTGTGTACAGCAAAAGTTTCCACAGTTATCTCACACCAAGGACGTTTCTCGTCTCCCAGCCACCAAATGGGATAATCAGCAAGACTATCCACGGACTCGGTGTAAGTTTTAATCTTAACCCAGCCGAGAATTCCCTGCGCACCTGCCACGCGCCCCATAACTATCATGGGGTCTGATTGGTTATGCTTTTGCTGCGGCACCAGCGCGCTTGACCAGCTTGGCAACGGCATCGCTCAGTTGCGCGCCTTTTTCTTGCCAGAAAGCCACACGATCCAGTTGAAGGCGCATGCCTTCAGGACCTTCCTGAGCAACCGGGTTATAAAAACCAACGCGCTCGATGAATCGACCATCACGGCGATTGCGTGAATCGGCCACAACCACATTAAAAAACGGGCGGTTCTTGGAACCGCCACGTGCAAATCGAATAATAACCATAATTTATACTTTAATCGTTAGCAAATGCCAAAGGGCGTAGATTTTACGACACTTTACAGAGGTATGGCAAGTCACAGCCTCTTCCAATATGAAATGAGTCTGAAGGGTTGACGTATTTCCAACATGAAATGAGTCTGAAATTGATTTGCTGGGTCGGTCATTATGCGAAGCATGGTGATCAACATGGAAGAAGCAAAGCTACAGACCTTGGTGCAGATCAAGGCATTTTTGGACGGGACATCGGAGGTGGAATTTCGGGTTCCAAAAGTGGAGCGTAACCAGTTTATCGGGCGCGTCCTCAAGCGGTTTGGCTACGCCCCGCACGGGCGGGTAGATAAGGGCGTACTACTGCGCTATATCGAGCGCATGACCGGGCTATCACGCCAGCAAGTAACCAGATTGGTACGGCAATACCGCAAGGATGGGAAGCTATCGAAACAGCCCTGCGCGCCCAAGCAGGGTTTCACCTATCGCTATACCGTAGCAGACGTGCTCTTGCTGGCCAAGATAGATGTGCTGCATGGCACGCTGTCCGGGCCTGTAACCAAGAAGCTCATGGAACGCGCTCTTTTGGTTTTTGGTGATGCGCACTTTGAACGGCTGGCGGGCATCTCGGTTTCCCACCTTTACAACCTGCGCGGGAGCAAGCCGTACCAGAACAAACGGCGGTACTGGAGCAAGACGCACCCCACCGGTATTCCCATCGGCAAACGCCGTGCCCCGCAGCCAAACGGAGTGCCGGGCTACATCCGCATAGACAGCGTGCATCAAGGCGATCTGGACGGCGTAAAAGGCGTGTACCACATCAACGCGGTGGGCTGTGTGACGCAGATGCAATTCGTCACCACCTGCGAGAAGATCAGCGAGGCGTATTTGCTGCCGGTCATCCGGCAGTTGCTGGATGGATTTCCGTTTGTCATCCTGGGGTTCCATTCGGATAACGGTTCAGAGTACATCAATTATCAGGTCGCAAAGCTGTTGGAGAAGCTCCGGGGCGAGTTCACCAAGTCACGGCAACGATAACGCCTTGGCGGAGTCAAAGAACGCCGCCGTGGTACGCAAACATCTGGGTTATGCGCATATCCCACAATGCTGCGCCAGTTTGGTCAACGTCTTTTGTGCCGTATTCCTCAACCCCTACGTCACAACCACGAACCTTTTTTCAGGAGACAATTACAGATGCCAAGGGAAAAGAACGCAAGAAATACCGCTACAAAGACATGATGACACCTTATGAGAAACTCAAATCAATACCCGGGGCCAGCGAGTATCTCAAAGAGGATGTCACTTTCAAACAACTGGATGCGCAGGCAGCAAAGATGAGCGACAATGATGCCGCCTTGGCACTGAACAACGCAAGAAAAAAACTGTTTTAAAAACATCTCTGCGGCGATGAAAAAACAGGCATGAAAAATAAAGTCAGCAAGGCAAAGCGAAGAAGCATCTATGAGTTAGACCGAACCAGAACATAGTTCTTTTCTCAGATTCAAAACCCTTCGTTCAGACTCATTTCTGAATTGGAAAATACTATAACACTAACGATGCAGTAATACTTCCAACACGAATTTAGTACCTAGATAGGCGAGCAGCAAAAAAATGAAACCGCTCATTGTCCACCGTACCGCTGTACGTCCGCGCCAGCCTTGATAATGGTGACCCAGCAATAACACTGCGAACACACACCATGAAATGAAGCCGAACAACATTTTGTGATTGAATTGCCACGGCGTGCCAAATAACTGATCGGAAAAAATAATACCTGACGCCAATGTCAGGGTGAGCAGCACAAAGCCTGCGCCGATAATGCGGAATAATAAGGTTTCCATGGTGAGCAATGGTGGTAAGCCTTGCAGCACACGCGGTAGCGTAGCCTGGTGCAGGCGTTTTTCCACTAGGGACATCAGGCCCGCATGCAGCACCGCAATGGTGAACAGACTGTAGGCAAGCATTGCTGCCAGAATATGCGCTTCCAGGATAAATGAAAGATTGTTCGTTAGCGGATGGGTCGCAGGAAACAGCACCGGCAGTAACGCACCTCCTGCTGCCAGAGGCAACACTAAAGTTTGCAGGCTGGCAATCGGGTAAAAAAAACGTGCTACCCAATACACCAGCATGGTCAGCCACAAGATCAACGATAGCGCATTAATTAACCCTAAGTTCAGATCACCCCCACTGAATATATTGCTATACAGCAGGTATGCATGGAGCGCTAGCGGCAGCAATACGGTATGGCCAATCATTCCACGGTTTAAGACATCTATATTCCCAGTAGATTGCGCACGCCAAAAATGAACCGCTAACACGCTGTACGCAAGAAAGGTGATTACATAAAGCGGAAGATTCGACATTTTTAGCCAGGATGTTTTAGACTTCACGGATTCTACACTATAGCCAATGCTGCGGAAAACAGGAGTGAAATCATGCTAGACAACCTTACACAACGCCTTTCGGGCGTTATAAAAACCCTGCGGGGACAAGCACGCTTATCTGAAAGCAACATTCAGGATGCCTTGCGTGAAGTACGCTTAGCCCTACTGGAAGCGGACGTGGCGTTGCCCGTGGTTAAAGAATTCACTGCCCAGGTGAAGCAGGCTGCGCTGGGACAAGAAGTGTTGAGTAGTCTGACGCCGGGACAAGCATTGATTGGTATCGTACATCGCGAGCTGACCAAGCTGATGGGTGAACACAACGATGCGTTAAATCTCACCACTGTGCCGCCGGCCGTGATTCTGATGGCAGGTTTACAGGGCGCAGGCAAGACGACCACGAGTGGAAAACTTGCCAAATTGCTGCGCGAGCAGATAAAGAAAAAAGTGCTGCTGGTTAGTTGCGATGTGTACCGTCCTGCCGCTATCGAGCAATTGCGTACCTTGGCACAGCAACTGGACATCGATTTTTTCGCCTCTGACATCAGCCAGAAGCCGCGCGATATAGCACTGGCGGCGCTTGATTACGCGCGTAAACATCACCACGATGTGCTAATTGTGGATACTGCGGGTCGTCTTGCAATCAATGCCGCAATGATGGAAGAAATTCAGCAATTGCACGCTGCCCTTAATCCAATTGAAACCCTGTTCGTTGTGGACGCCATGACCGGCCAGGACGCCGTGAATACCGCAAAGGCATTTGGCGAGGCATTGCCGCTAAGCGGTATTATCCTCACCAAACTGGACGGTGATGCGCGGGGCGGTGCGGCTTTGTCAGTACGGCACATCACCGGCAAACCGATCAAATTCGTTGGCGTAAGCGAAAAGCTCAATGGCCTGGAAGCTTTCCACCCAGAACGCATGGCTTCGCGCGTGCTGGGCATGGGTGATGTATTGTCGCTGATTGAAGATGCTCACCGTGAGATTGATCATGCCGAAGCTGAAAAACTGGCCAAGAAAATAAAGAGCGGTCACGGATTTGATCTCAACGATTTCAAGATGCAAATTGTTCAAATGCGCAAAATGGGTGGCATGTCCGCCCTGATGGATAAACTACCCGCACAACTTGGTCAAGCTGCCGCAGGCGCCAAGATGGACGACCGCTCTGTCAATCGCACTGAAGGCATCATTAATTCAATGACAATGCAAGAACGTTCCCATCCAGAACTCATTAAAGCTTCACGTAAGCGCCGCATCGCCGCCGGAGCGGGAGTTCAGGTAATGCACGTCAACCAGTTATTAAGCCAGTTCGAACAAACGCAAAAGATGATGAAGATGTTCAGCAAGGGCGGCCTAGGTAAAATGATGCGCGGTATGAAGGGCATGTTGCCCGGCAAACGTTAGGCTCACGTGCCACGTTCGTTGGTTAAATCTAGAAGCGCATGGGCTGCCAGATGCGAGCCGCACAGCCCGTGGCAACGCGGTTTGAACGAAAATACGAACGGACTGCTGCGCCAGTCAAAGAAAGACTGAATACGGATCTCAAGCACGCCATCACTTCAAAGGTGCCCGTACGCACCAAGGCAAAATTCAGAGCTGCTGCGACTAACCGCATGAGCATGCTTGAGCAAAAATCCGAACGCGTGCACCGTTATTTCGGCGATCCAAAAACCGCCACGCGGCTTCATGAATCATTCGTGCCGGGTTAATTGTGAGGAATCTGCGCGAAGCGCCCGCTGTTGAAGTCTGTGATAGCCTGGACAATCTCCTCTTGACTATTCATCACGAACGGCCCCTGCCCGACGATCGGTTCGTCAATCGGCTCGCCGCTAAGCAGCAACGCCACCGCGCCATTGTTTGCTTCGATAGACACGGTGCTTCCTGCGCGATCCAGTAGCACCAGCTGCGCCTCGCGTGCGATGGCGCTGTCGTTGACCAATACCGTGCCTCGCAAAACGATGAGCGCCGAGTTCCAGCCATCCGGCACGGACAACTCACAGACACCGCCCTGATTCAGACGCAAATCCCACACGTTCATGGGCGTGAAGGTATGCGCTGGGCCGGCATGCCCCTTGTAGTCACCTGCAATCACCCGCACCGTGCCAGCGCCGTCAGGCAGAGCGATAGCCGGAATGTCGCGATTGAGGATAGCTTGGTAACCCGGCGCGGTCATTTTATCCTTGACCGGTAGGTTCACCCACAATTGCACCATTTCCAACATGCCGCCGGAACGAGTGAACGCCTCGGAATGAAATTCTTCGTGCAGAATGCCGGCACCAGCCGTCATCCATTGCACATCTCCGGGACCGATCACACCACCTTGACCTGTAGAGTCGCGGTGCGCAACCTCGCCCTCGTAAACAATGGTGACGGTTTCGAAGCCACGATGTGGGTGCGAACCTATTCCGCGCGGACGGTCTACAGAACTGAACTCGGTCGGGCCGGCGTAATCCAGTAGCAGAAATGGACTTAGCTGCTTCCCATGACTCTGGTAAGAAAACATCGAACGAACGGGAAAACCGTCTCCGACCCAATGCGGGCTGGGCGCGTTGTAAACGCCGAGGATACTTTTCATGGCCATCTCCTTGTGACAGTGACAAATTAGTTGCTGTCAGAAGGGTAAACTAAGAACAATGTCCTGTGTAGACAGTAAAATTCGCCATGAGTGTTCTATTTGGTGAACGATAAGGCTGCCATGTAAGATTTGAACGACCTTTACTACTACGTCCAAGTTGTTGATCACAGCGGCTTTGCTCCGGCAGGACGTGCGCTCTGCATGCCCAAGTCCAAATTGAGTCGCCGGATTGCGATGCTGGAGGAACGGCTTGGGGTACGGTTGATTCAGCGCACAACCCGGCATTTTTCTGTCACCGAAGTCGGGCAGACCTATTACGAACACTGCAAAGCGATGCTGGTGGAAGCCGAGGCGGCGCAGGAAGCGATCGAAGTGACACGCGGAGAACCACGCGGCATCGTGCGCATGACCTGCCCGGTGGCGTTGCTGCACGCTAATGTCGGGGCGATACTGTCGGATTTCATGGCCAGCAATCCGCTTGTTACCGTGCACCTGGAAGCCACCAATCGACGTGTCGATCCTGTAGCAGAGGCTATTGACATCGCTATTCGGGTTCGCCCGCCACCGATTCAGGATAGCGACCTGGTGATGCGTGTGCTGGCAAATCGCAGCCAGTGCCTGGTCGCCAGCCCAATACTCATTAAGGGCCATGGCTTACCGCTGGTACCTGCCGATTTAACAGACTGGCCCAGCCTTGGACTAGGCGTTTGGCAGCAAAGCCATATCTGGAATTTGTTCGGGCCGGACGGGGTACAAATTGCCCTTCATCACACCCCACGTTTCGTCACTAGCGACATGATCGCGTTACGGAATGCAGCACTGGCCGGCGTCGGTGTTGTACAGCTACCGACGATGATGGTTTGTGATCAACTGGCCCAAGGCAAGTTGATCCGACTGCTACAGGATTGGGCGCCTCGACACGAGATCATTCACGTGGTGTTCCCGTCACGCCGCGGCCTGCTACCTTTAGTGCGTGCCTTGATTGACTACCTTGCACAGCGCTTTAAGATGCTGGATGAAGATTGATTAGTATCGAAGAGGCCTTAACGTAATAGCTGGTTTCTTTAAAATCCTGAACTCGAGCCAAAAAACTCAACCATCAAAAAATCTTCAAGCCCCTCATTATCTTCCATGCGTGCTGACAGAACGATAACGCGGTTGAGGCGATGCGATTCCCAATTAAAATCCCCTTTGAAATGTTTGCGAATCAGCTCGATCATCCTGCGAATAATTGCGCGTTTCACATCCCCACTTAACCCGGCATCGACTTCGATAACCTCACGTCGAGAATTGTTATAGTCTGTTGTCCAGCCTCGAAATGAAAATCGAGCGGTCCTGACCCCCATGCTGATAATTTGGAACACACCGCTTATACCTTCTGGCTGGAGGTTGCGCCTGATGTTAGCCATCCTTTTTTCGTCAGCTGAAAGCTGGCGTGGGTTAGATAGGGTTTCTGTATTTTCTCGTTCATCAGCCATCTCAGCTGCCTGACGGCGTGCTCTGGCGGCATTAATATAGCTTGCCAAATCGGTGGGAGGCGCTGAATTTGGAGCTGGACGGATAGCTACTGGAACTTCAGTTTCTGTGACTGCTTTTTCCGGTAAAGGCTTAATCGGTATTTCTGTTTCGATAGGCCGAGGTTGAGGCGAAGGTGGCGGTTCATGTTTCGGCTCGGGTTCGGGTTCGGGTTTCGGCTCAGGTTTAGGAGGTTCAATCTGAGAATTCGATTTTGGAGGTGAGGATTCTTGTTCTGGTTCTGTGTCGGGCAATTCTACAAAGCGTGCATCAATGGGCGGCGAAGAAACAATTTCTTCCTTGGGAGATTTCAGGAAATAGCCAAATTCCCAAATGATGACCAGCCAAATGAGGGCCGCCAGTGGTATTGGCCACCAGAATCGAATCTCCTTCGATCTTGATTCGGACATGCTTACCACGTCATTTATGTTTTACCGCAATCAAAAAATGTTCGGCACCGGCGGATCGAGCCTGCAACATCGCCTGCACTACTATGCCTTGCGGTGCTTCGTTGTCCGCGGATACGACCACGCTTTGTTGTGAAGCTTGTAACAGTGGCTTGAGCGTGGTGGCCAGGGTTTCCAGTGTTACAGGAATACGATTGATAAAGATTTTGCTGTCACCCGTCAGCGTCAACGTTACCGGTGCATCAGCACGGAGCTTTTCGGCTTCTCCTTGAGGTAGATTCACCTGCAGGGAATCAAGATTCTGCATCGACAATGAAGACAGCATGAATGTCACCAGCAAGAAAAACATCACATCAATCATCGGAATGATCTCGATGCGTCCCTTGCGATACGTTCTGGATTTACGCAGTTTCATGGGCGCTATTCCTGCTGATCCAAACGGATGTGATCAATCAGGCGTGTACCAAGGCGCTCCATTTCATCCATTGTTTGGGATTGCAGACGAGAAAAATAATTAAATCCAAATAAAGCAATGAGTGCGATTAATAAGCCAACGGCAGTTGCAATAAGTGCCTGCGCCACGCCTCCTGTCACCCCCGTAGGATTGACGATGCCGCTGCCGCCGATTATTTGGAAGGCATGCATCATTCCAATAATGGTTCCCATCAGCCCGAGCAAAGGCGCCGCGGTAACGATTGTTTCTAACACCCATAACCGACGTGCGAGGGATGTTTCAATCACCAGAGCTTCATCAGCTGCACGAGATTCAGTCCACCATGAAGGTCGATGCCGGTTGGCGATCACCACCTCAAAGAACCGCTTGTAGTAATGACGCTCGTTCAGCCCGGAAAGTATCTTTTCCAGGTCTTCCCATGCGAAACCATAAGTTTCAACAAGATTCAGTAAGTCATATGAAAGACGTGCAAAACGCCAATAGAGGAATGCCTTCTCCAGCATAATGGCTAAAGCGATTACCCCCAGTAAAGACAATGGCACGATAATCATCCCGCCGAGTTTAAATGCGATCCAGGCTTCTTGTAGTTCTTGCATGGTTATCTCCAAATGAAAGGGATAATCCCCATTTGCTTGTTAAAAAACTTATTGATGATTACCAGGAAAATTTTCGTCGTAGTCCAAACTGAGATACATCTGTTCCAATTTTAATTCCCTGAACTTCCTCATTTTACTCAACTTTAGACATTCAGCCTTCATCTTTACATCTCCCGAACGATGACACTATTAAAGCTGAAACGATAATAACTCTTGTTACCTGATACTAATGGCTGCACTAGACTCGCAATTTTGGGTTACCGTGCTGTTTCGGGAAGGTCAATATCGAAGACTTCTGGTTGAAACCGTCCCTTTAGACAAACCTGTGCCTAGAATTGATCGTGAGTGCTCAGACAAAGGTGCATCTTGAACTTGATGAGATAAGCAAGATTTAAATCAATCAGGCTTTTCGGTATATCGTAATATTCACGCTTGTGCGTTAGCTTTAACGGCTCAAAGAATCAATCAGCGTAATGGCCAAACTGCCCCAGACAAACTTTGCTCACTTGGAGCAGCACGATAAACAACTATCGCGCTTGGGCATGTTGGCGGAAAAGTATTTCGCAGAAGATCCCAATACCTGTTTACTCAAAAACTCACCCCGGTCACGCTCGCCAAAGCTTTTCGCGGCAAACTGGTGCCGCAAGACCTCAAAGACGAACCGGCCAGTGAGTTGTTGGAACGCATCCGCGCGTAACGTAGCGATCAATCCACAAACAACTCAGGCGTGGTAGTAAAATTGCCACGAAAATCGAAAATTAAGGAGTTGCTATGTTTACAAAACTCTCATTGAAAAATTTCAAGGCTTGGCGGGATGTCGAGAATGTGGACGAAGCCGGACAATTGCAAAAAGATAGAATTGAAATTCCTTTGGCTCCGGTAACGATGTTGCTCGGCACTAATTCATCAGGGAAATCATCTCTGCTTCAAGCATTGTTGTTGCTTAAGCAAACTGCCGCTTCTCCAGATCGCAGTATTCACCTTAATCTGGGCGGTGATGAAGCCAATGACTACTTCAATTTCGGTCACTTTGACGATGTGTTAAATCGTAATGCATCACCTCGGCAGTTTAAAATCGGTTTTCATTTTCAGCGCCCGGATGTGGAATCATCAGCTGAAAAAAACCGTATAGCATCAGGCGAATTCTTAGCTACTTACAGCAAAACATCGTCGGGTAGTGCCGTAATAGAGGAATTGAGTTTGCGTAGTGGGTCATCCTGCTATCGAGCAATTCGTCGCGAAAAAGGCGCGTACTCAATAATGGTTGGAGACGAGGCGCAACCGAGAGGTAAGAGCAAAGCATATGCACCTGAACGTTCAATAGCATTGCCGTCAGAGGCGATTCAGTTACTTTCGAATGACGGGCCGATGGCGGAGGATATCAGCCTTGCTATTCGCCGAGAGTTGGGAAGTATTGCCTACCTGGGGCCGCTACGCAGAAAACCGGAGCGCGATTACGTCTGGAATAAAACCAAGCCTGGAGAGTTGGGAATTGATGGAGTAGGTGTGATCAATGCTATTTTTGCAAGCGCTTTGCTGCGATCGAATGGAGATGATACCGTCAAAATTATTCAGGAAGTGTCCGGCTGGCTAGCTCGCATGGGCCTTGCAGAACGGATTGAAGTAAAGCAATTGGGGCATTCAACACGTTATGAAGTTGTAGTTCACAAAGATGGAGTGGTAGCTAACTTGCGTGATGTGGGGATCGGTATTTCTCAAGTATTGCCGGTTCTAACTCTGGCATTTTTTGCGCCTGCAGGTTCAACCGTGCTGCTGGAAGAACCTGAGATTCATCTTCATCCTCTCGCGCAATCGGTGCTAGCGGAATTATTTGTCGAGGTCAGTCGCGCAAGGAAAACTCAGTTCATCGTTGAAACCCATTCAGAGCATCTCTTTAGACGTATGCAAACTTTGGTAGCCGAAGAAACCATTACAACAAATGATTGCCGTCTGTACTTTGTCGGACGCGAGGGCGCCGATGCTAAACTGAAGCCATTGGTACTTGATGATTATGGGCGTGTGACTGAATGGCCGCCCATGTTTTTTGGTGACGCGATGGGCGAAACCAGCAAGCAAGCTCGACTGATGTTCGAGCGACAAATGCGGGATTGCAAAACATGAGAGCACGTTACGTGGTTGACACCAATGTGTTGATTGCGGCGAGCGCAGTAGACGCCTCTTCTCCCATTGCGCGTGACGCGACTCCAAGTGAGCCCGGCTTAAGGATGAAAGTCTGGCAGTGGCTTTACGATTTTCAACTATCTGAAAGCCATCTGATTCTTGACGGCGAGGGCGGGATTGAATTGGAGTACAAAAATAAACTTGGATTTAATGACTATGGCATGCAAGTCGTGATGCACAAGTGGAACACGTGCGCATTTGATCTAGTGAGCGTTGCTTACGATAGCAACGGTGACGGGGTTTTGAATGAACCTCTGCAAACTATTGTTCATGACCGAGCAGACCGAAAAATGGTGGCCGCTGCACTTGATGCTCAGGCAAAGTACGGTGAAAGTGCAATTGCATTTGCCGGAGATACCGATTGGCACGGATGGGAGACTGCGCTGAAGGATGCAGAACTAATTTTAGAACCCATTATTGAAGATTGGTCGCGAGCCAAATTTGCTGAGAAAAGCAGAAAATGACAGATTTTTTCAGATTCCCCCACACCCCCCATATTGCCTGGCTCGGTGACGGTACGCCGCGTGATGACAAGGTGCTGGCCGCATTCGAGGCCGAAGCATTCTTGGCGCACGGCGTAATTCTCGAAGAAAAAGTCGACGGTGCCAATCTGGGATTTTCGGTGGGAAGCGATGGCGAAGTCAGGGCGCAAAACCGGGGGCAATATTTACCCCAACCATTCACTGGCCAATTTGTACGCCTGAATGAGTGGCTGGCTATTCACGAAGAAGCCCTATTCGAAGCGCTGGGCGAATCTCTGATGTTGTTCGGTGAATGGGTGGCCGCTGTGCATAGTCTGGAATATCCCGGTTTGCCGGATTATTTCTTGGTGTTCGATGTGTATGACCGCAATGCTCGTCGTTTCTGGAGTACAGCACGGCGTAATGCGTTGGCGTCCCAGCTTAGCTTGCGCTCCGTTCATCAGATAGGAATGGGACGTTACCGACTGAGTACGCTCAAGCAAATGATTGCCACGACTCCAAGCGCCTATCGAAAGGGCGAGTGCGAGGGAATCTATCTCAGACATGAAGACAAAGACTGGCTAATCGCCCGCGCCAAATTGGTTCACCCCGATTTCACGCAAAGCATTGGCGAGCATTGGCGTTCGCGTTCACTGCGTTGGAACTCGCTAGCAGTTGGCTTTGAATCTTATTAGGAGTTCTTATAAACCTTGAGTTTCTAATCTCGTTTTTATGACAGATGACGGCATTTAATTAGATTGGTCTTTAAAATTGTGGAGACTATCCAAAAGGGGCGAGCGATCATGAGCAAAGCTTTTACCAAGGAAACGGACGAAAGTCCTGACGAAGAAGAGGGTCAGCCGGTATCTCCCCTCCCGCCCGGAGTCAAAAACTACATCACCCCCATTGGTTACCAGCGTATGAAAGATGAGCTTGATCAGCTATGGAAAGTGGAACGTCCGGTATTGGTGCAAACTATTACTTGGGCCGCTTCCAACGGCGATCGCTCGGAAAATGGGGATTATATTTATGGCAAGAAGCGCCTGCGTGAAATCGATCGGCGCATCCGCTTTCTTTCCAAGCGTCTGGAAAACGCCGCAGTGGTGGATCCGGTGCAGCGAGAATCGTGTGATCAAGTATTCTTTGGGGCGACAGTCACAGTGTGCCGGCAGGATGGCGCAGAGCACATCTACAGCATAGTCGGCGTGGATGAAGCGGATGCCGGGCGCGGATTGATTAGCTGGGTATCACCGCTCGCTCGAGCACTGCTAAAGACGCGCGCCGATGATGTGGTTATGCTGCACATCCCCGGCGGGATAGAAGAGCTGGTGGTGGTGGGCGTTGCTTATCGGGCGATACGTTTTGACGATTGAGTTGTGGTAAAAACGCGAGCTTTGAATATATCACTTTAAACTTTAACAGCAGCGTTCCTCGTTCCACCCGCCCGTTCGGATTAGCCAAGAGTAGGAAATAAGCCACGTATTCCACCCGCAATGAACTCTACGGAAATGGCCGCGAGTACCAAGCCCATTAACCGAGTAAATACGTCAATGCCTATCTTGCCCAAACGTTGCGCCACCCACGGTGCAATCAGGAAGGCTAACCAGACCGTTACGCTTAGCAACATAATTTCCAAGCTCATGATTAAATAATGCTCAATGCCGTGCGCCTTGTGTGCCTCCAGAATCACCGCGCTAATGGAGCCGGGCCCTGCCAGCAGTGGAATGGATAACGGCACGATGGCATGTATCGAGCTTGTTTCGCCCCCAGCACCGTCATTATCGGCTTCGATGGAGGTGTAGAGGTTACCATTCAACATTCTGAAGGCCATTAACATCAGTAGAATGCCGCCCGCCACGCGAAATGAACTGATGCTGATACCAAAAAAAACCAGTAGTGGCTGACCTATCAATAACGCAACCAGCAAAATGACGCATACCGCCAGTGATGCGACGCGGCCAACCTTGGCTCGTTTTGGTGCCGTCATGCCGGAGGTGAACAGAATGATGATGGGGATGATCCCGATCGGATCAAGGATGGCGAACAGACTGATAAAAATCTTGGTGTATTCGGTGAAATCCAGCATGGCGCTCAATCAAGAAAATGCAGCAAAATAGGTGAAGTAAGTTACCAGTAAAATTGCTCGAATAAATTCCTGGTTACCTTTTCCAAACTTAGGCAGGATCGACGTTGTTCGGGGCAACCGCTTTGACCCGTTCCAATACCGCTGCGAAAAAGGCATCGGTGCTGTGCAGTTGCGGCAACAGTTGCAGGCACTCTTCCGCTTCCAGCGGGATTTTTTGCTGTGCGAGAATTTCTCCTGCAGGACGTAACGTGAATTCTGGATGGTCGGCAAGAAATGCATCGACTATCGCGCGGTTTTCCTGGGGCAAAAAACTACAGGTGGTATACACCAGGCGACCGCCGGGTTTGAGCAACTTGCTGGCTGAGGCCAGGATAGAGGTTTGCAACTGGGTGAATTCAGTCACGCTTTGGGACGATTGGCGGAATTTGATGTCCGGATTGCGGCGTAGGGTGCCCAATCCGCTACACGGCGCGTCCACAAGAACGCGGTCGATTTTGCCAGCCAGACGTTTTATTTTGCTGTCATTTTCATGTGCTATGAGTTGCGGGTGCAGGTTGCTAAGCCCCGAACGTTTCAGACGTGGCTTGAGGTTGGCCAGTCGTTTTTCAGATACGTCCAGCGCATACAGCCTGCCCTGCGACTGCATCATGGCGCCCAGCATAAGTGCTTTGCCGCCTGCGCCGGCGCAAAAGTCCACAACCATGTCATTGCGCTTGGGTGCGAGCAGAAATCCAAGCAGCTGGCTGCCTTCGTCCTGTACCTCTATTTTTCCGCCGAGAAACAGCGGGTGCTTGGTGAGTGATGGCTTATCCTTCAGGCGAATGCCGATGGGGGAATAAGGCGTGGCTTGCGCGTCCATGCCGTCTGCCTGCAAGGCTTGCAGCACCTCGTCGCGCGTGGCGAGCAGGGTGTTAACGCGTAAATCCAGTGCGGCGGGTTGCTGCATGGAGCGCCCCAGCATGAGGATGGCTTCATCTGTCATGGTGATTTGCAGCTGTTCGACCAACCATTCTGGCAGTTCGGCCTGCACCGACAAAGATAATTCGGCAAGAGTGATGGCTTTCACTTGCCCCAGCCAGTCGGCTTCATCGCGTTTCAGAAGCGGAGTGAGTTCGCGCAGGTTATAGCCGCTGAATTTGATCCAATAAGCCAGCGCCATGCGGCGCGGTGTGGCCTGGTTGACGCAGGCATGTTCCAGAAACAGGCGGTGACGTAACACACCGAACACAGTTTCTGCCACCAGCGCACGTTCGTTGGAGCCGATGCGCTCGCGCTGAAAAAAGTGGCGCAGTACAGCGTCAGCGGGATGTTCCAGCGGCAGAATGCTACGCAGGGCTTGGATAACGAGGTCTAGGCGATATTCGGTCAGTAGCATGGTTCTAAATTAGGGTAAGAATATTGAAGTGGTGATGGAAGCAATCACAGGAATGGAGGCGAAGTTTACAGGACAGGGCTTCATGACTTTGGAATTTCTTATTCGTCCGCGACACGGATGTCAGAAATAACAACTTCCAAGATCATTTCACCGGAACCTTTAATCTGGCGAAACTTGATTGGCAGCAGGCGATATTCCAGCCCGAGCCAGACTTCCATACCGTCTCCCCCTTCGCTATGCAGCCTGCGCAAAGGCAATGCGCGCAACTTGCCCATTTGGGTGATAACTTCCTCTTCTGCACCGATTTCAAGTTCATATTTTTCAAGTTTTTTGCCAGTGGTGATAGCAATCGATAAAATTTCATTGTGCAGAGGAAGTTGTGAGAGTTGATATAAAAAGCTCAAGATATCTTGGGCGCCAGAAGGCAACTCAGTTTCACCGCCGTGAGAAAAATGCAATTTATTTCCTGCCCAGTTGAAGGCGGCATTCGTTTTTTGTTTACCGCTGGATACATTTTGCTCTTCTTCGTAGCCTTCGGGTTGCAGCCCAAAGTTGCCAGCCTTGCCGTGGCTGGTTTGCATGAGTTGATAGCTTTTGAACAATCGGGCTAGTCCGGTTGTTTGCGTTTCCCCTTTCAGGATATATTTATCTTCAATAATTTCAAGCCGATGGGTGATTTCACCAATCTGAAAATGGTCCTGGCCCAAGTAGACGGCAAACTTTAACTGTGCGTGTTTGGGTAATGGGTGCGCTACGGGTTCTCCTACCTTGGCTACGGCAGATGCCGTTTCAATAGCAGGTATTGATGCCGGCTCGGAGACGGCTGCTACAACCGATGCTGCTTCTGTAGCAGGTATTGATGCTGGTTTGGGTGTGATTGCTACGGCAGATGCTGCTTCAATAGCAGGCATTGATTCTGGTTCGGGGATGGCTGCAACCGCAGATGCTGCTTCTGTAGCAGGTATTGATTCAGGTTCGGGAGTGGCTGCTACAGCAGATGATGCTTCTGCAACAGGTATTGATTCCGGTTCGGGTTCTGGTAGGGGCGTTACAGTACTGTCAGTTTCGGTTGGCGGGCTTGCAGGTTCAACTTCGGGAGTGGGCACGTCGGCTTGTAGTGGTATCGCTTCGAGTTTAGCGGTAAGCGGTGGCAGTAGCGCCTCGCTATTCGGCAACTCTACTTGAAAGAGCCACAATGCTGCACTATGCAACAGCACGGACAGCGCGATGGCAAGAGTGATGCGGCTGGTGGGCGTGCCAGAATTCATTTCATAAATAGCCCAGAATGATTGCTACTCAAAATTTATTTGGGTCAATACCTGCGTAAATTTGTCACCGCCGGACTCGGTGATGATCATTTTGTAAGGAAAATTGCCATGTTCTGTTGCCAGCCAGATTTCAGTTTGATTCTCACCATCTTGCGGCGGGCTGGCTACGTACAATGCCTTAAATGTACCGAGCGGAATTGTCATGTTTTGGTCGGGCGTAATGCGATAACTGTATTCGTCCACTTTACTGCCGTTAGTCATGTCGAAGTTGAGCTCGGTGGCATTTTGCAGGGGCGCGAACATGAACTGGTACATCGCGCTTAATCGGTCTTGAGTTCCAGCTGGTAGCGGCAGCGTGCGTTTCCCGGTGCGATCAGTCAGAGTGATGTTTTTAGTCTTCCAGTCAAAATCGGCGCGCGTATTTCGCTCGGTATCGAGTTTGCGTTCCTGAATATAAGTATGTGGGCGTAAGCCCTTGGTTGTCACGGTACCTTCGCTGGTGACGCGGATAACTTCTGCTTTGAACATGGCGAGCAAGCCGATTGCTTTGGTCACGCTTTCAATATGGTAGCCGCCCTGCTTACGGGTATAGGTTTCGGAAATGGTCGCGACTTTAATATTGCCTTTGAGTACATCGTAATGGGCATCAACAGTGGTGAACTGTACTGGTAAGGCAGGCGTAGCAGCAAATAGTGCTTGCGGTGCCATGCTAACAAGTAATAGCAAGCTGGCTAGGTAAATAATGTTACGCATTAGCGTATTCCATTTCCGGAGAGATTAGTGTGCAATCGGGCTGTTCCAGACGTTTCATTCGCACCTTGCCATCCGCACTCAGGCTGATGTCGTCGTTGCAGAACCAACGGATGGCTTGCGGAAAAATACGATGCTCTTGATGTAATACGCGTGCTGCCAGGGTTGCCGGGGTATCGTCCATGAGTACCGGCACTGCGGCCTGGATGATGATGGGGCCGTGATCGACGTCGCTGGTAACAAAATGCACGGTGCAGCCGTGAATCTTCACGCCGTCCTGGAGCGCGCGCGCATGAGTATTCAGGCCACTATATGCGGGCAACAGCGAGGGGTGGATGTTAATAAGTTTGTTTTGATAGCGAGCCACGAACTGAGGGGTGAGAATGCGCATGAAGCCGGCAAGCACGATAAGGTCGGGCCGATAGCTGTCTATGCAGATAGCTAGCTCGGAGTCGAAGGACTCGCGGTCTGGATAGCTGCGATGCGCCACGACCCTTGTTGTAATTCCATACTGTTTGGCAATTTCCAATCCTGGGGCATCGACTCGGTTGCTGATGACCGCCGCTACCCTACAGGGCAGGTCGGCTTCGAGCAACGCGCGCATGTTACTGCCGTGGCCGGAAATCAGAATAACGATGGACTTTATCGTTACGTTAACAGATTCGGGTTTGTGGTTCATCACCTATCCGCGCTTCAATTGTGCCTATGCGCCATACGGTTTCTCCAGCGGCGATCAGCTGGGCAATTGCGTTTGCGGCATCATTCTGGTCCATGATAACCACCATGCCGATGCCGCAATTGAAGGTACGGTACATTTCTTGTTGCGCTACGTTGCCCTGTTCGCGGAGCCACTCGAACAGTTTGGGTGTGTGCCAGGCGAGTCCGTCAATCACGGCGGTAACGTTGGAAGGCAGCACACGCGGCACATTTTCAAGCAGACCACCGCCAGTGATGTGCGCCATACCTTTTATTTGAAGGGTTTGCATCAGCGCCAGCAATGGTTTCACATAGATGCGCGTGGGCGCCATAATGCAATCCGCCAGCGTGCGCTCACTATCAAATTTAGCATTGAGGTCGGGTTGGCTGCGCTCGATGATTTTACGTACCAGCGAGTAACCGTTGGAGTGCGCGCCGTTGGAGGCGAGCCCCAGCACGATGTCTCCAGGCCGAATGTCAGCGCCGGTGATGATGTTGGTTTTTTCCACTACACCCACAGCGAAACCGGCGAGGTCATATTCGCCCACCGGATACATGCCCGGCATTTCGGCGGTCTCGCCGCCGATGAGCGCGCAACCAGCCAGCTCGCATCCCGCCGCTATGCCCTTGATGACTTCGGTAGCAGCATCCACATCCAGCTTGCCACAGGCGAAATAATCGAGGAAAAATAGCGGCTCTGCGCCTTGCACCAGAATATCGTTGACGCTCATCCCAACCAGGTCGATGCCAACTGTATCGTGACGATTCAATTCAAACGCCAATTTCAATTTGGTACCTACGCCATCAGTGCCAGACACCAACACCGGCTCGCGGTATTTTTTAGAAATTTCGACTAATCCGCCAAAGCCGCCTATGCCACTCAGAACTTCCGGGCGCATCGTACGTTTGGCGAATGGTTTAATGTTTTCCACCAGACGATCACCTGCGGCTATATCTACGCCGGCGTCGCGGTAGGAAAGTGTGTCAGGTAAGCTCAAGTTGAGTTCTCGCTTTCTTCGGGATACAGTGCAGGCCATTTTGTTAGTGATATTTTAACCCAAATGACCGTTCAACGCTTCGCTGTACTACAAGGAGGTACGCTCGCGTGCTGCTGAACGCTTCCCAGGGCTAGCAGCATTGTTGGTTTTATTGAACCATGCCCCAGGCATGGTAGTTATCCCTATTCGCGTATCGTGATTCATTTTTTATGACGCAATTATTATTAAACATCACTCCGGACTGGTTACCTACGCTCAATAATTTTGTACCGGGTCGCAATGTTGAGTTGCTCTCGGCATTGCACCACGCATTGGCAGGAACCTCGAATGAACGGTGTTTCTACCTATGGGGCGAGGTGGGCTGTGGCAAAAGCCATCTTATGCAGGCAGCAGTGGAGCAGGCACGCTCATTGGGACAGTCCGCAGTCTTTGCTCATGGCGCTGTGCCGGATTTGGTTCCCGTGATTGCAGTGGATGATGTTGAGTTGCTAGATGCAGCTGCCCAGATTGTGTTGTTCGCCCTTTATAATAGGGTGCGCGAAAGCGGCGGCATGTTGCTGGTTAGCGGTGTATCTGCGCCGGCCCATTTAAACTTGCGTGATGATCTGCGCACCCGGTTGGGGTGGGGGCTGGTATATCAGGTGCATGCGCTGAATGATGCAGAAAAGGCACAAGCATTGGAGCAGCATGGACAAGCGCGCGGCTTCATCCTGCCACGCGACGTGACGCAATATCTGTTGCGTCACGGACGACGTGATATGCCTGCACTGCTCGGGCTGATGGACGCTCTGGACGCGCAGTGTTTGCGTTTGCAGCGTGCGCCCTCGATACCGTTGCTGAAAGAAGTGATGCAAACTTTTAACCTGGAGTCTGTGTGAACCTTACGCTATTTGATTTAGACAATACCTTGCTGAATGGTGACAGTGATTTTGAGTGGGCTCAGTTTCTCATCGAACAGGGCGTGCTCGATCGCGAACTGTTTGAGACGAAAAACTTGGCTTTTTATGAGCAATACAAAGCGGGAACGCTGGATATTTATGAGTTCCTCGACTTCCAGTTGAAACCTTTGTCGCGCCATGCGCGCAAGGTATTAAATGGCTGGCGTGACGATTTCATGCAGCACAAGGTGCGTGGCATGATGACTATACCTGCGCAAGAGCTGGTAGCACGGCACCGTGCGGCGGGGGATGTGTGCATCATCATTACTGCTACTAATAGTTTTGTGACCTCGCCGATTGCGCGTGAATTCGGCGTGGAACATTTGATTGCTACCGAGCCGGAAGAGAAGGACGGTGAATTTACCGGGTGTGTATCTGGCGTGCCGTGTTTCCGTGAAGGCAAAATTACCCGGTTGGAAAGCTGGTTGGCGCAACGAGGATGGGGATGGAATAGTTTTTCTGATAGTTTTTTTTACAGCGATTCTTTGAACGACCTGCCATTGCTGGCGAAAGTAAACAATCCAATAGCGGTCGATCCGGATGCAACATTACGCAAGCATGCAGAACAGCATGACTGGCGTATTTTGACTTTGCGTTGAAGGCTAGTGCAATATGGCAAGCGCACCATAATCGGTACGTTGTGTTCTGTTGTGGAAACGCATTATTTGATTGATGAAATGCAATGAAAATATGCAATCAAGACGCGAATGAAAAGGCGCTACAAGCATCGAGCTAAAATAATTTATGCGCATATAACTGAAGGACTAACTGATCATTTATGCCTAAAAAAGCGCACGTTAAACCGTGCGTTTTTTATTGAATGCTGATGCCAAATAAATAATGTCCCCACGAGTCCTTTTTCCCCTGCTGCTATGCGCAGTCCCGCTGAGCCTAGGCTTTGGCCTGATGAACGGCTCATTGCCACTTGCACCGATTGAGGTGTGGTACGCTTTGTTGGGCAATAACGAGGACACTGCAACAGAGGTGTTATGGCAGTTGCGCTTGCCACGTGTACTGGCGGCATTTGTCTGTGGCGGGCTGCTGGCTTTATCTGGTGTACTGTTGCAGGCACTATTGCGCAATCCGCTGGCAGATCCTTATATCCTTGGTATTTCCGGCGGTGCGGCGGTAGGTGCGCTGGCCGCCATGTTGCTCGGCGCGGGTTTGGCTACCACGCAGTTATCTTCGTTTACAGGTGCATTGCTGGCTATAGTTGCGGTATTTGGTTTGGGCTTTCGACACGGAGAGCGAAATATATACCGTCTACTGCTTACTGGAGTGGTGCTTTCTGCCGGTTGCGGCGCGCTGATCAGCCTGCTGCTGACATTGGCGCAAGGTGAGCAGGTGAAGGGCATGTTGTTCTGGCTGATGGGGGATTTGTCGCATGCGCAAGGTTTGTCATTTGCCTGGTTTGTGTTACTGGCAGTAGGGTTGTGCGCCATGGTGTGGTCTGGCGGGCTGGATGTGCTGGCGGGTGGGCTGGACAAGGCGGCGGCACTGGGGGTGGCGGTTGGTCGCTGGCAGGCGGGATTGTATTTCGCTGCTGCTGTGCTTACTGTGACGGCGCTGCAACTCGGCGGTAGCATAGGTTTCGTCGGTTTGATGATACCGCATGCCATTCGCCTCCTTGGTGTCAGTGCACATCGCTGGCTTATCCCATTGTCGACAATATTGGGTGGCAGCTTTTTGGTGCTGGCCGATACTTTGGCACGTATGTTGTGGTCGCCGCTGCAATTACCTGTGGGTATATTCACTGCGCTGCTGGGCGTGCCGGTATTGCTGTGGTTATTGAGTCGGCGGAGCTGATGCAAGCATTTTTGGAGGTGCGTAAACTCACAGTAGCAATAGGCGGCAAGATGATATGCCGCGAACTTGATATGATGATTCGTCCAGGCGAGTGTTGGGGCGTGTTAGGACAGAACGGGGTAGGAAAGACCACTTTGCTCCGAACGCTGGCCGGTTTGCATACGCCACAGTCTGGCATGGTGAGTTGGAATGGGGTGGCACTGGCCGCTCATACTCGGCGCAACCTCGCGCGGCATCTTGGGGTGTTGCTGCAAAATGAAGGCGGTGAATTCTGGGGTAGTGTGCAGGAATATGTATTGCTGGGCCGCTTTCCCCATCGCGCCTCGCTGTTCGGTTATAACGTACAGGATGAAGCGCTGGCACAGCAGGCTTTAGTGCAGATGGAGTTGGAAGGGCTGGCACAACGACCATACAATACATTGTCAGGTGGTGAACAGCAGCGTGCCGCAATTGCCCAAGCGCTGGTGCAGCAGGCACAGTGTTATTTGCTGGATGAACCATTACAGCATCTTGACTTGCGCCATCAGGCACAGACGATGCAAGTGTTCAGCCGCTTGAAGGAGCAAGGGTGTGCGCTTATGATGGTGCTGCATGACACGCTGTGGGCGCAGCGCTGTTGCGATCATGTACTGATGCAGTTTGCTGATGGCCATGTGCTGTATGGTACAGCGCAAGAGTTGCTGACACGCGCACACTTAGAGGCGCTATATCAGTGTCTGTTACGCGAGCTGTCCGTGGAGGGAGAGCGCTGGTTTGTAGCGGGTGTATAATCCCCGCTTCTAATTATGTCGCGGCTTTGTTGCGGCATTTCTGTCACAGTAGAAAGCAATGATAAAAAAGCTGTTCAAGCGCATATTCGGAAAATCTGCCCGCACTCGGATAGAAGGAAAATGTCACATCATCCCCTTTGAGATACATGGCGTTAGTCGCGATGGTATTAGCCCCGCTGCGCGCAGGGTGACGGATGGTTTGCAGGCGGCTGGTTACTCGGCTTTTGTCGTGGGCGGTGCGGTGCGCGATTTATTACTCAACCGTCACCCTAAAGACTTTGATATTGCAACCGACGCCACGCCGGAAGAAGTGCGCCGCGTGTTTCGTCGCTCGCGCATTATCGGGCGGCGCTTCCGTTTGGTGCATGTATTATTCGGCGAGGAAACGGTGGAGACTTCCACCTTTCGCCGCAAGATAGAGAGTGAAGAGGCAGAAACTGATGAACATGGTCGGTTGCTGCGTGACAATGAATTTGGCGATCAGGAGCAGGACGCGGCGCGACGCGATTTTACCGCTAACGCGCTATTTTATGATCCGTCCAGTCAGGAAATTTACGATTATCACAATGGCTATGCCGACATCTGCGCCAATACCTTGCGCATGATCGGTGATCCGGCCGTACGTTACCGCGAAGATCCCGTGCGCATGCTACGTGCGGTGCGCTTGTCGGCCAAGCTGGGCATGAAGCTGGAGGCTGCTACCGCCGCACCCATTGCAAAAATGAAAGATCTGCTGGGTAACGTGCCACAGGCACGCCTGCTGGATGAGATGCTTAAGCTGCTGCTATCGGGCCATGCGGTGGAGTGCGTCAAGAAACTACGGTCTATGGATTTACACCATGGAATGTTGCCAATGCTGGATGTGATATTGAAGCAGCCTTTGGGCGAAAAGTTCGTCATGCTGGCTTTGCAGAATACCGATCAGCGTATTCATGATGGGAAATCTGCATCACCCGCTTTCCTGTTTGCCGCGCTACTGTGGCACGATGTACTGTCTGCCTGGAAAGTGCATCAGGAAGCAGGCGAACGTCCAGTTGCAGCGCTACATGCAGCGATGGACGAGGTACTTGACAGGCAGCAGGCGCAAATCGCCATTCCACGTCGTTATGATGCAGTCATGAAGGATTTATGGTTATTACAACCTCGTTTCGGGCAGCGTGGTGGGCAACGGCCATTTCGCTTGTTGTCTCAACCGCACTTTCGCGCTGCTTATGATTTTTTGCTACTGCGTTGTGAAAGTGGCGAGGTGGATTCGCAACTGGGTTTGTGGTGGGACGAGTTCCAGGATGCCAAGGACGAACGCCGCGCCGAAATGCTATTGCCTGACGAAGGGGTCAAGAAACGCCGTCGTCGCAAGAAACCGGGCATAACGGTACAAGCGGAACCGTCTACTAAATGATGAGTCTCACGGAAGCCATCATTTGCAGATGGGGAAGTAAACGAGACATCGTCATTTTGACTGCCTATTTTCGTTAAAATGCGATAGTTATCGTGTCGCTGCACACATCCTGCTGAAATCGCATAAGGCATATTTTAAGAATGAATTCCAAGCATACGGCTTTCATTGGCTTGGGCAGTAACCTGGATGACCCATGCAAACAGTTATTACACGCTTTGCGGGCATTAGCCAGTTTGCCACATATCCAAGTATTGGCGAGTTCTGCGTTCTATCGTAGTGCGCCAATAGGTTATCTCGAACAGCCAGATTTCATTAATGCAGTAGCGCAACTGGAAACAACTTTGAGTCCACGTGCCCTGCTGGATGCGCTACTTGGACTGGAACGCGAGTGTGGCCGCACGCGGGAATTTCGTAACGCACCGCGAACACTGGATTTGGATGTGCTGTTGTATGATGATTTGCGTCACCATGAGCACAGCTTGACCATTCCTCATCCGCAGATGCACCTGCGCGCATTTGTGTTGCGCCCATTACTGGAAATCGCACCGGATTGTATTATTCCTGGTGTGGGTGCGGTGGCAGAAGCGTTACTAGGTTGTAAGCAACAGCAATTGGAGCGAATTGTAGATGTTGTTTGATAGGTACCGTTACGTAGTGGTCGAAGGGCCGATCGGGGTGGGCAAGACCAGCCTGGCACGCCGTCTTGCCAAACATTTTGAAGCGACTGCACTGCTGGAAAAGCCCGAAGCAAATCCTTTTTTGGCACGATTTTATGAAGATCCTGCACGTCATGCGTTATCTACTCAATTGTTCTTCTTGCTTCAACGAATTAATGAGCTACGGGATTTGGCACAAATGGATTTATTCCGCGCCAGTACCGTGGCGGATTATTTGTTCGACAAGGATGTGCTGTTTGCCCGCTTGAATCTTAGCGATGATGAATTTGCGCTTTACCAGAACATCTACCGCAACCTGGCACCGCAAGTGCCTACACCGGACTTGGTAATCTACCTGCAAGCCTCGCCGGAATCTTTGGTTGAGCGCGTGCACAAACGTGCTGCACCTTACGAGCGGCAGATTGCTGATTCCTACCTGATGCGTCTGGCGCAAGCTTATAGCGATTTCTTTTATCATTACGACACGGCGCCCGTATTTATCGTGAACAGTGAGAATTTAAATTTTGTGGATAGCGACGAAGATTTCGCTTTTCTGTTACAGCGTATCGAGGGGATGCGCGGGCAACGTGAATTCTTTAGTAGAGGAGCATGATGCGAACGACATTAACGTCATTGCAGACGTTACGTAATCAAGGCGAAAAAATCGCTGTATTAACCTGTTACGACGCCAGCTTTGCGGCGTTGCTCGAAGCAGGTGGCGTGAACGCGTTGTTGGTGGGCGATTCGCTCGGCATGGTATTGCAAGGACATGAAACTACCCTGCCGGTGACCTTGGATGAGATGGTTTACCACACAGCTTGTGTAGTCCGTGGATCGAAACAGGCATTCATAATCACCGATATGCCGTTCGGCACCTTTCAGGTCAGCCCGGAAAAAACATTTGAAAATGCCGCGCGCCTGATGGCAGCGGGCGCGCAGATGATCAAACTTGAAGGCGGTGCGGCGATGGCTGAGACTATTTCCTTCCTTACCGGGCGGGGCATTCCAGTATGTGCCCATATCGGGCTTACACCGCAATCGGTGCACCAGATGGGTGGTTATCGAGTGCAGGGTAAAAATGACGCTGACGCTCAGCGTCTGTTGCAAGATGCGGTAATCGTCGAGCAGGCTGGGACTGGATTGATGGTGTTGGAAGCTATGCCAGCGCTGCTGGCCGCAGAAATTACCGCCAATGTTTCTATTCCCACCATAGGCATAGGCGCGGGTGCGGCTTGTTCCGGCCAAGTGCTGGTATTGCACGATATGCTGGATATTTACCCAGGCAAAAAAGCACGCTTTGTGAAGAATTATATGCAGGACGCACAAGGTATTGCCGATGGAGTGATGCGTTATGTGATTGAGGTGAAATCTGGCGCCTTTCCCGGTGTGGAACATAGTTTTTGAAGAAGAAATAATTTTTTAAGGGACCTTGATGCTAGTGATTCACACCATTGCCGAACTACGCTTGCATTTGCAAGGTGTAACGGGCATCGTCTTGGTGCCGACTATGGGTAATCTGCACCAGGGGCACCTTGATCTGGTGCGGATTGCACGCCAACATGGCCAGTTTGTGGTGGTAAGCATATTTGTCAATCCGCTACAGTTTGGCATGAACGAGGATTATTCCAAATATCCGCGAACACTGGAGCAGGATTGCAAAATGCTGGAACAGTGCGGGGCGGATATGGTCTTTGCGCCGAGCAAGCGTGACTTATATCCGCAGCCGCAGCAAGTAACAGTAGAGTTACCGCCCATCGCCAATGAGTTATGCGGTGCTTTCCGTCCCGGTCATTTTCGCGGCGCGGCGACGGTGGTGCTGAAGCTGTTCAACATTGTGCAGCCACGTATCGCGGTGTTTGGGAAGAAGGATTATCAACAGTTGTATTTAATGCGCCAAATGACGGCACAATTGAATCTGCCCGTAGAAATTATCGGCGGCGAAACTGTGCGTACATCGGATGGCCTGGCGCTGAGTTCACGCAACCAGTACTTAAACATTGTAGAGCGAACTGAAGCGGTTTCTCTATATCAAAATCTTGTGGGGATTCGCCTGGCTATTATGGATGGTGCAACGGATTCCTTGAAGTTGGAACGGCAAGCTATGGAAGTGCTTAGCGCACGTGGTTGGCAGGTCGACTATGTGGCGATACGCAGTCAAGCCAACTTGGCTGAACCCACCACAGGCGAGTGCAATCTGGTCATATTGGCTGCGGCTTGGCTGGGGAAGACTCGACTTATAGATAACCTGGAGATCTTAAGAAATGGGTGACTCGGGTGTGGCTATAAATTAAAAACTTTCTTGGTGAAGCTTTTTTGGTGAAGCAGTACTGGGGTGAAATTTGGATTTATAGAGGCGTCCTTATATAATGCCTGCCCTTGTTCTCCCGTAGGGGGTAACGCAATGCAAAGAACTATGCTCAAAGCCAAATTGCATCGAGTGCATGTGACGCATTCGGAATTGCATTATGAAGGCTCGTGTGCGATCGATGAGGATTTATTGGATGCCGCTGATATCCGTGAATACCAGCAAATCGATATTTATAACGTCACCAATGGTGAGCGTTTCACCACCTATGCCATCCGTGCACAACGCAGTTCTGGCGTCATCTCGGTGAATGGTGCTGCGGCGCATAAGGCCAATCCAGGCGACATACTAATCATCGCCACTTACGCACTGTATACCGAACTGGAGTTGCAGAAATTTCATCCAAAATTGGTGTATGTGGATGAGCGCAATCGTATTATTGCCCAACGTGATGAAATTTCAGTACAGGCGGCTTAAGCTAATCCTCTGATTGACCTTGTATTTTCTCAGTCTCGTAATTGTTCTATGTGTGACAGTAAGCTAGTTCTTTAAGGCAACTCAAAAAATCTAAATGGGGTTGATGTATTTCCATAGGATCTGGCCTATAGATGATCGCATATATTCAGTGCTTGACTATACCTCGTGATAGATTCCCAGCAAAAACGCCTTAAGGATGCCGATGGCGATATGCACTTAGGGTGCCCACTCCCCAAGCTTTGTTGGGAGCGGTCGCCCGTGCAGTATGGTATTGAGTCATCCACCAACAAAGTTGGTGCATCATTGCGCACCAGTTGACTGGGCGGGATGATGTTGTCACTAACTTCGCTATCTATGATTTTGCCACAGCGCAGACCTGCTGCACGGCGATAAAATTAGCATGTGGCCTCCGTTTTCTACTGCGTTCGCTACTTATCAGAGTATTGATTAATCTTGATTAGATCTTGCAGGCGATAGAAGTTACGTCTTAAAAAATAACTTTATGCATTATGTGCTGATTGGTCGAAATATATGAAATCTTAATTTTTATAGTTATCTTATGTTCGCTATCGAACCGACTGTGTTTATTATTTAGTAATATATTGAACACGTTTTATGAAACTTAGAAAGTCTTTAACCATAAATTATATAAATATATAATTTATAACAAAAATGGAGTTTGTTATGACACAATTTATTAGCCAAAACTTAAAAAATGATTTACTCAAAGATTTCAATGCTGTTGTGAACGAAGGTGAGCAATTGCTGAAATCTGTGGTAGACGAAGGTGGTGATAAAGCTAATGCTTTACGCGCAAAGATGGAATCAAATTTGAAAGCTGCTAAAGATAGGCTGCGTCACATTGAAGAAACTGCGATTGAAACTACCAAGACAGCAGTGCGGGCCACTGACAATTATGTTCATGAAAATCCTTGGCGTGCTATAGGTGTGGCTGTTGGAATTGGAGCAGTGATTGGACTGCTTTTGAATCGTCGTTAATTTTTCTGATTTTTTGTATCGAACGATACGGTAGCTCTTCGCGATACAAAATATTGTGATGGGTAAGTAAGAATCGTAAAGGAAAGTATGTTTAATAATAAGATTTATTCGGCAATATTTATCAGTCTTTCATTAATTGCACTTGACGGATGTAAAACCACTACCAGTGGCGGTGCGGTCGGTGCAAAGCGCTCTCAACTCATGCTTGTTTCTTCACAGCAATTAGAGCAAGTTGCCGAACAAAGCTATACCAAGCTGAAAGAAGATGCAGCACAAAAAGGAACACTGAATCAAGATCGCGCGATGTTGGAACGGCTCCTTACGATTACCAACCGCATCAAACCGCATACCGCAACATTTCGTCCTGATGCGCCAAGTTGGAAATGGGAAACCAATATAATTAGCGATAAACAGCTTAATGCATTCTGTATGCCTGGAGGAAAAATTATTTTTTATTCAGGACTGATCAATGAATTAAAGTTAACCGATGATGAAATCGCAGTTGTGTTGGGGCATGAGGTTGCCCATGCATTGCGCGAGCACTCTCGTGAACAGGTCTCTCAGGCAATTGCTGCCAATACCACAATTAGTGTTGGCGCCGCATTGTTGGGTTTAAGTGAGGGTATAGCTGATCTGGCTGGCGCTGGTTATCAGGCACTGATCGCAACCAAATTCAGTCGTACTGACGAGACTGAGGCTGATCACATTGGCCTGGAACTAAGTGCACGAGCAGGCTACGACCCACGCGCAGGAATCACATTGTGGCAGAAAATGATGAAGGCCAGCGGCGGCCAGCGTCCGCCTGAGTTTCTGAGTAGCCATCCGGCCGACTCAACTCGCATTCAGCACATCGAAAAATTGCTGCCAACCGTCATGCCCCTTTACGAAGCGGCACGTAGATAACCCAATAATCTTCTGAGCGCTGGCAAATATATTCGCTAGCGCACTGAATAGATTTTTGAAGTATGAAAAAACCCACAGAAGACTGTGAGCGTTTGATCGATGATGATATGGATTTATCGTATCTCTATCGATCCATATTCTGTTTCTAGTTAAATTTATAGGAGAAAAAGCATGAATACTTACCATAGATTGCTTGTTCTGATTGTGTCGGTTACCGGCGTCTTGTCTTTCACTGGCTGCGGTAAAACTCAAAGGGAACTGGAAACAATTAAAGGGTCAGGTTAAAGAGCAATGGGAAAATCTTACAGATGATCATCTTGACGTTATAGCGGGCAAACGTGATCAACTAGCAGGCAAAATTCAGGAAGCTTATGGAGTCACTAAAGCAAAAACGGATTATAAAATAGCCAAGGAAAAATGTGATGATCTAGCTGGTAACCCTAAAGATGTTTGCCCAAAGGAAGCTAAAGCTGCAATGGCTGCTGCAAAAGCTGATGCCAAGGCGCAAATGGAAACGTCGAAAGCAAATTAACGACTGGTAATTAAGGTGCGATAGCGCATACTGATATTGTGCTTGAGAAGCGTGACGCTGAGCGCAGTTACTAAAGACAATACGATGCTTGAACAGAGGAAGCCAATAATAGTAAATGATTAACTGAAGCCTAGACTCATTAAAGAAAAAGCAGGCTTAGGGTCGGTGACCACGATTGATTTTCTATAACTAAAAAAGGAACTAACATGAAAACGATACATAAAGTTGCAATAAACACATTAATCGCAACTATGCTTCTTGGCTTAGGTGGATGCTCGGGCATGTCAACACAGGGTAAGAATACCGCTATCGGTGCTGGGGCGGGCGCACTCGGCGGTGCGGTGCTGACAGGAGGTAGCACTGCTGGAACGATTGGTGGCGCTGCAGTTGGCGGGGTTATCGGTCACGAGATCAGCAAGTAGAATATATATGAGCAACTCGATGTATCTATAACTAGACTGAATGCGAAGATACATCGTTTATCAGATATACAATTTATTCAGGGAGTTTACTAAATGATGAAATTAAAAACACACACTGCTGCGGCATTAGCAGTAAGTGTCTTAATGTTGGTTTTATTGGGTTGTCAGAAACACGAAGGTCCGGCCGAGAGTGCTGGCAAAGAAATTGACAAGGCAGTTCAGAAAACCGGAGAGAAAATTGAAAAGGCCGGAGAGAAAATTCAAGACGCCGTTAATGGTGACAAAAAATAATAGCGTGAACTTTCTCTATATGTATATTCAGTTGCACGCGTTCTTTTTTTGCTGAAATTCTACGAATGGCTTGGCCTTTGCTGAAGTTTTATAATTTATTTTTAAAATCCGGCTATGCTGGCTTATCTAGGAGTGCCAAATGAAATCGATGCAAATTATTTTAGTAGGAGCTATGACGGCTGCGACGTTAATAGGAGGCTGTGCCAACAGTAGTAACCCTGCTGCGTCGAACAATACATCTTCATTGCCATCCACATCCTCATCATCGTCCAATTTTATTGGCTATGGTGTGGTTGAAGATATAGAGACTATTAAGGTTTCCGATGATAGTAAAAATATTGCCGGAACCTTAATCGGTGGAGCGGTGGGTGGTCTATTGGGACATCAAGTTGGTAGCGGAAGAGGCCAGACCGCAGCTACAGTTGCGGGTGTGATCGGAGGTGCTGTTGCCGGTCGTGAAATTGAAAAGCGTTCACAAGTCGCTAGCCGAGATGAGTATCGTATCCGTGTTCGATTGAGTAACGGTACTACTCATGCAGTCACTCAAAGTAGCGTTAGTGATATAAAAATCGGTGATCGAGTGCGTGTGGACAATGATCGCGTATCACGCGCTGATTGATGATGCGTATGCATGGTTTCCATAATGACTAATGAGTCGAATACTTCAGCAACGTACATTTTTGTATGTTGTAGTTAAATGGCAACAAAAAAGAAGATGCTATCACTATAAGTTGAAGGCTTTCATAGTTATCTGTTACTGTTAACTTTCGGCGTTATAGGTGCTTCTGTCATAAGGAATATCCTAAAAGGATCTTGGATCCTACCTCTATAATTTAGGACAGGTGATACAAGGCGCCGCAATTTTTGATTGTGCGCCTTTTTTATTCCCCAATTTTTGCTGTGAATCTGATAATGCACATAAATTTAGCATGAAATAATGAAAGCTTAACGCAAAAAAATACCCTTAACTTAATAGAGAGAGAACCTCATGAGGAAGCCATTAGCAAATAAAAAAAACAGACTATCTGTGTCAATTGTTTTGATGCTGGGAATTGTCACCCCGTGGGTTAATGCACAAACAACAAGCAGCGAAAAGGATCATATTGAAGTAAATATTCATGACTCGAGTGGCCAGATAGTAAAGAGCGGAGCTGGAGAATGTTGGCACACTCATTTTGGTCAGGCAAACGAGGGAGGATGTAATTCAATGCCGATAGTGAAGCCGCCCGCGCCTGCTTTAATGGATAAGACTACTTCAGTTGATAAGCCTGCTCCAATTGATGAGGCGGCTCAAATTGACAAAATCACTCCAATTCCTTCACCAGTTCAAACCGAGGAACCGGTTGCAGTGTCAGAATTGCCAGTTGTTTCCACTAAAAAAATAACATTAGATGCAAGTGAACTTTTCGATTTTGGTGAACCGATATTGCGGCCGTCAGCTCGGGCTGAGCTGGATGGTTTTATTGAAAAGCTTAAAGATACCAATCCTCAAGCAATCAAGGTAATTGGTCACACCGATCGCTTTGGTAGTGCCCATTACAACCAGATTCTTTCCGAACAACGAGCAGCTACCGTAAAGGCTTACCTTGTTAGAAGAGGTGTCTCGCCCGATATAGTGCTTACCGAAGGAAAGGGTGATACGCAGCCGATTACAATAAAGGACCAATGCCCAGGTAACAAAACCCCCAAAACTATCGAATGTTTGCAACCTGATCGCCGTGTTGAGATTGAAATGACTGGTACCAAGATAGGGCCATAGTTTTCATTAATTTGTAGTGGGTTAATTCAAGAATCAACCACAGCCGTTAATGTTTAATTACCGCAAGCCGATAACGACGAAACTACTCGGGAATCACTCGTCTATTTTCTTGAGCGTTTGCCGATAAGCAACGCCGCAGACAGTTAATATTGGAATACGCTGCGAAATGCGGGAGGCGGTAGCCTCAGCGTTACTATAAAAACAGGAAAAGTTTTTATATGCGCGCTAACGCACGGACGAGTCTTTGCAAAGAAGTGATGATTCACTCGACAATGATGAGCGCCCAGATATTCATTGCGGACGGGCAATTATTTCTCCCCGGCTTACCAGAAATCCTATGATGTCTGTGTGAGAAATTCTGCAACGCTTAACTTTGCGTGACATCTTGCCTGTCGAAGGTTGTAAGGTGATTTGCACTTTCATAAAGTATCCTGTTTTAAAGGTGCCGAGTTGCCCAGATTTAACTGAAGTAAGGTGACATCAATGGTCAGCCGATCTGATATTCTTAATGCTAATGTTCTGATTGTTGATGATCAGGACGTTAACATTCGCTTGCTCGAACACATGTTGAGTGGTGCGGGCTATGTTTCTGTCACATCCACAACGAATCCGTTTGATGTATGCGAGTTATACCGCAAAAATCGTTATGATCTAGTCTTACTTGATTTGCAAATGCCCAGAATGGACGGATTTCAAGTAATAGAAAGTCTTAAGGAAATTGAATCGGATAGCTATCTTCCCGTGCTTGTGATTACTGCCCAGCCGACACTAGAGTTGCGCGCGCTGCAAGCGGGTGCGAAGGATTTCATTAGCAAACCTTTTAACGTGGCCGAGACGTTGGCAAGAGTTCATAACTTGTTGGAAGTACGTCTGTTACATAAGAAAGTGCATCATCATGCCAAGGTACAGGAATCCCGAGCATTGCATGATTCGCTGACTGGGTTAGCCAACAGGCAACTGCTGGCGGATAGGGTTTCACAGGCCATCACCCACGCACAAAGCAACATGAATGCGATGGCGCTGTTATATATAGACTTGGATAGATTTAAACAGATTAATGACATCTTTGGCCACGACGGTGGAGATCTTGTATTGCAACTGGTCGCATCACGCTTGGTAACTGCGGTGCGCCAAGAGGACACCGTAGCGCGTTTAGGCGGAGACGAATTCGTGATTGTTCTGTGGCAAATTAGCAACGCTGCCGGTGCATCCATCGCCGCGGAAAAAATGATCCAAATACTGTCACAACCTTATAGCATTCATGGTCAAACCGTCAATATTACCGCCAGTATAGGCGTCAGTATTTATTCCGTGCATGGTCGCAATGCGGAGGCTCTTTCGAAGAGCGCAGATCTGGCGCTATATGATGCCAAGCACGCAGGTAGGAATAACTATCGAATTTCAAACCGCATGGACTTGTAAAAATAGACTCGTAAAGGGCCGCTCTGCAATTTCACCATCAACTATTCCAAGGATACGGGCGAGTGTTGAGCTCTAATTCGGAATGTTGGCAGCGATGTATGCCTTAAGCTTTTCCAAATCTGCGTCCATCACCTCGACACGTTGTGGTAATTTTTCGATAGATTCTAATCCGGTAGGCCGTTCTGGATTGCGTCCGAGTGCCTCGATGATGGTGTCTTCAAACTTGGCGGGCAACGCGGTTTCCAAGCAGATTAGCGGCAAGCTGGGACGGCGTTGTTCGAGGCCGACTTTGATCCCATCTGCGGTATGGGTATCGACCATTACGTCGTAGTCTTGCCATAGTTCGCGGATGATTTTAAGGCGGTCGAGGTGCGTGCTTTTTCCGGAAGCGAAACCAAATTTAGACAGCTCATGCCAATAGGGCGTGCCCTTGATATCGAACGCGCCCCCTGCATCAATGCTGCTCCAGAATTCGCGCACCTTGGCTGCATCGCGTCCAACCAGATCAAATATAAAGCGTTCGAAGTTGGATGCTTTGGAGATATCCATCGACGGACTGCTGGTGTGATAGGTGTGATCCGTCGCGCGCGGGCGATAGACGCCGGTTCTAAAGAACTCATCCAATACATCATTTTCGTTAGTGGCAAGAATAAGCTGGCCGATGGGCAAGCCCATCATGCGCGCAATGTGACCCGCGCAGATGTTACCGAAATTGCCGGAGGGCACCGAAAAGGCTACTTTCTCATCGTTGGATTGTGTCGCGGCAAAGTAGCCCTTGAAATAATAGACGATCTGCGCCGACACGCGTGCCCAGTTGATCGAATTAACCGTGCCGATTTTATATTTAGCCTTGAAGGCGTGATCATTGGATACTGCCTTGACCAAGTCCTGCGCTTCGTCAAACACGCCACGGATGGCGATGTTGAAGATGTTTGGATCTTGCAGTGAATACATTTGCGCACGCTGGAAAGCGGACATTTTGCCGTGCGGCGACAACATGAACACGCGGATGCCGCGCTTGCCGCGCATGGCGTATTCCGCCGCTGAACCGGTGTCACCGGAGGTGGCGCCGAGAATATTAAGTTCTTCGCGCTGTTTATCCAGCACGTACTCGAACAGGTTACCCAGCAATTGCATCGCCATGTCCTTGAACGACAAGGTTGGGCCGTTGGATAATTCTAAAATATGCATTCCCGATTCCAGCGTACGCAGTGGGGCAATTTGCTGAGTGTCGGAATCAGCGCGAGCGTTGTGATAGTTGGCAGAGGTATAAGTCTTGCTAACGATTACCTTGAGGTCGGCTGCAGGAATATCCGTTGCAAATTTGGACAGTACGGCATAAGCGAGATCAGCGTAAGGCAGATTGCGCCAGTTATTCAGATCGGTTCGCGTTATTTGTGGGTATTCTTCCGGCAGGTACAGGCCGCCATCGGGCGCGAGTCCACCGAGCAGGATTTCGGTGAAATTTTTAGCGGGTGAATTGCCACGTGTAGAGATGTATTTCATTGTTTTGCTCGCTTCGCTTTTAATCCCTATTCTTTTTACAGGAGAAAGAAGTAAGGAATAAGTTTTAACAAGTGTTTCTCCGTAGAGAGGGAATGCCTTATTTGCCCAATTCTTCCATGCGGATGCGCGTCACTTTACCCACTACCACTGATAGTTTTTCAAGCCGGGCAATAGCTGCATTGACGCGTTTTTCGAGGGTCAAATGGGTAAGCAGAATCAAATCCGTCTCGTCTTCACCCTCACCGGGTTCTTTCTGAATCAAGGCATCAATCGAAATCTTCTCATCAGCCAGCACGCGTGTGATATCGGCCAGCACACCAGGTTCATCATGCACCCGCAGGCGCAGGTAGAAACAGGTCTGCACCTCAGCTATTGGCAGAATGGGCAGGTCGACCAATTGATCCGGCTGGAATGCCAAATGCGGCACACGATGTTCCGGGTCGGCAGTGTGCATACGCGTTACATCAACCAGATCGGCAATCACTGCACTGGCCGTTGGTTCGGCACCCGCACCCTTGCCGTAATACAACGTCGCACCGACTGCGTCGCCCTGCACTACCACCGCATTCATCGCACCTTCCACATTGGCGATCAGTCGTTTGGCGGGAATCAAGGTGGGATGTACGCGTAACTCAACACCTGCCATCGTACGCTTGGTAATTCCGAGCAGTTTGATGCGGTAGCCGAGTTGTTCAGCGTACTTTATGTCCTTTGCATTAAGCTGGGAAATACCCTCAATATAAACCTTGTCGAATTGCATCGGAATACCGAACGCAATCGCAGAAAGTATGGTGATCTTGTGCGCTGCATCCACCCCTTCGATGTCGAAGGTCGGATCGGCCTCCGCGTAACCCAAACGCTGCGCCTCTTTCAACACGGTATCAAAACTTAGCCCCTTATTACGCATCTCGGATAGGATAAAGTTGGTCGTTCCATTAATAATCCCGGCAATCCACTCAATGCGATTGGCGCTCAGGCCCTCGCGTACCGCTTTGATAATCGGCACACCGCCCGCCACTGCCGCTTCGAATGCAACCATCACACCCTGCTTTTGTGCCTCAGCAAATATTTCGTTGCCATGCATGGCCAGTAGAGCCTTGTTTGCAGTGACTACATGCTTTCCATTCGCAATGGCCTTAAGCACCAATTCTTTAGCCACACCGCAACCGCCGATTAGCTCAATAACGATATCCACTTCCGGGTCGCTCACCACAGCGAAGGCATCGTTAACTACACGACAGGCGCCCTGTGTAATTTCATTGGCACGCGCTACATCTTTTTCCGCTACTGCGACAATGCGTATGGGACGACCCGCGCGGCGGGAAATTTCTTCAGCATTGCGTGACAACACAGTAAATGTACCCGCACCTACGGTGCCCATACCCAGTAGACCTACGTTCATTGGCTTCATTATTTTTTACTCCAAAATTCAATTCGTTTATTCATCCCCTCTCGGCCTCCCCTGAGAGTAGGGGAATTGGGAAGGGTTAGGGCACGTTTAGATCGCCTTTTTATTTCTTCCCAAAACGTTTGCGGTAATACTCCAGAAAACGCGCAATTCGGCCAATCGCTTCGACTAAATCGTCCGCATTAGGCAGGAACACCACGCGGAAGTGGTCAGGATTCGGCCAGTTAAACCCCGTACCCTGAACAACTAACACCTTCTCCGTTTCCAGCAGTTCAAGGATAAATTTCTGATCGTCATTGATTGGGTACATCCTGGAATCCAGGCGTGGAAACATGTATAGCGCGGCTTTCGGCTTGACACATGTAACACCCGGAATAGCGGTAAGCAATTGGTAAGCAAGATCCCGTTGCTTGCACAACCGTCCGGAAGGCGCGACCAGATCATTGATGCTCTGATAACCTCCCAACGCAGTCTGGATGGCAAATTGCCCGGGCACGTTTGAACATAACCGCATCGAAGCGAGAATGCCCAGGCCATCAATATAGTCCTGCGCGTGCTTCTTTCTGCCCGACACAATCATCCAGCCGGCACGATAGCCACAAGCGCGATAATTTTTGGACAAACCGTTAAACGTAACGAACAGTACATCATCCGCCAACGAAGCAATAGAGGTATGGCTCACGCCGTCATAGAGCACCTTGTCATAAATTTCGTCGGCGAACACAATGAGTCTGTTTTTGCGTGCGATTTCGATAATTTCTTGCAGCAACGAATCCGGGTATATCGTACCAGTAGGATTATTCGGGTTGATCAGCACGATAGCGCGTGTGTTGGATGTGATTTTGCTGCTGATGTCAGCCACGTCCGGTAACCAGTCAGCCTGCTCGTCGCATAAATAGTGGCGCGGCGTGCCGCCCGCCAGGGTAACCGCCGCTGTCCATAGCGGATAATCCGGTGCTGGTACCAGTACTTCATCGCCCGTATTCAACAGTCCCTGCATGGACATCACAATTAATTCGGATGCGCCATTACCAATAAAAATATCCTCCAACCCTACCCCGGCGATATTCTTTTGCTGAGCGTAGTGCATGATGGCTTTGCGCGCGGCAAACAATCCCTTTGAATCAGAATAACCGGAAGAGTTAGGCAGGTTATGTATTACGTCTTGCTGAATTTCTTCCGGTGCTTCGAAGCCAAATGACGCCAAATTGCCAATATTCAGTTTTATAATACGATGGCCGTCTTCTTCCATCTGCTTGGCGCGCGCCATCACGGGGCCGCGAATGTCGTAGCAGACGCTGGCCAGTTTGGTGGATTTCAATATAAGGGGCACAATTTCCATATCTGTGCTGTCCGGATGTTTCAATGGGTTCTCTCAATCTGTTGCTTCAAAATTGTGACATCAATCCACTGGGTGGTAGAATTTGATACGAACGAAAAACGTCATAAATACACTTATAGCCCTTGCAATTACTGACTACAAAGGGTGTGATTCTAACCGAGCGCGCTTGGGTCAGCAAATGGAGAACTCTCGTGAAACTGCATCTCAACACCCGCACAGACCAAAATATTTTCACTGCCCACGGTGCTGGCTATGTCACGGTCAGCGGCCAGTGCTTTGAGCATTCCATAGTGGTTACGCCGGAACAGGTATTCAGCGATTGGCAGCCGCAAAATTTCGATGCATTAAATGAATCGCACTTTGTTTATCTTCTAGCCATGAAGCCAGAAATTGTGCTGCTCGGAACTGGTGCGCAGCAGCGTTTTCCGCATCCACGCCTATATCAGCAATTGACTGCGGCCGGCATCGGCGTGGAAAGCATGGACACCCCCGCCGCTTGCCGCACTTACAATATACTTATGGGAGAAGACCGCAAAGTGGTTGCCGCCATCTTGTTATAACCTGTTATGAGTTATAAATAGTAAGCCGCATCACACAAAATCCCACCCTTCAAGTTAGCACTTTCCACCACTTGAATTACAACTTGCCCATTTTCCGCTGCGCATCCCGTTTGGTCACCTTAATTTCATCCGGCATTAAAAATATTCAAAAAATATGAATTTTTTAGCCAAAATAAGCAATTTGCTTATTCGCTTTTTATAGTTGTTATCTTAGGATTCGATTCTGACCACCTTATTTTTTGGCGCATTTTTAATGTTATAAAAAGTAAAGCAGACGCTTGGTTTTAGTCGTTGCCAGGCGACGTTTATTAGTATATTCAGCGGAGGATATATCATGCGGGCCTACCTTCTTGTTGTAGCCGCGATGCTGGTGTTTTCCGTATCAGCACAAGCTGTCGATGGATTCAATTTGCCCGGTTCCGATTATGCCAATTTCAACGCACATTCGGCATTTGTCTGTAGAAACTCATGCGGGGGCGATCCTCGATGTCAGGCTTGGACTTGGGTCAAGCCGGGAATCCAGGGGCCAAGTGGACATTGCTGGCTCAAGGACCGAGTTCCCACTCTGGTTAAGGACAATTGCTGCAACTCCGGCTCAGGCGAACACATTTCAAAGCGCGATCTGAAGGCAGAAGATAATACCAATCGTCCGGGATCAGACTATAACAATTTCTGGATCGACTCATGGCAGACCTGCGAGACTACATGCATGAACGATCAAATGTGTGCGGCTTGGACTTATGTGCGGCGGGGAATTCAGGGGCCACGTGGCCGTTGTTGGTTGAAGGCGGGTGTTCCCTTTCCGGTGAGTGACCGGAACACGATCTCCGGCGTGAAGTTTCGGTTTAGATCCGTTCGTATCGATTAACTCAGTGCTTAATAATCCACTCACTTTATAAATTCAATCTACTTAACAATTTTTTTAATTCTTGATGTTATTTAAATGGAGGTAAAAAATTATGCAAAGGAACAGCAATCAATCTCTGGTTTCATTCCCATAAACGTCGGGGCCGGCAAAAGTAATCTGGATGCCGCCTTGTGGTGGCCTGAATCAGCAGCGCAGACTCACAACGATATCGACGTACATCTGATTGATCCATCGGGTATTGAGCGGGCCAAAGGCTACTCAGGCGTCAGTGTCTTCGAGCGAACTGGTGTGAGCGGTGCTCTGCAAACGGGAACCTGGGTGATCCGAATCAGAGGGTACAATGTTCCAACGGGGTCTCAAACAGTGTATTGGGCAACCCACGTTCGCAATTAATTGCGATGCTGACAGGGGTACGACGAGCTTTTGTTACAGTCATTCTGGCAGCTTATTTTGGAATCGGCTGTAAGCCATTCGCAAATACAAGCGAGTCTGGCAAGACGAGCGACCAGCGACCTACATCGGAGGTACCAGTGGCTCCCGGGCCGTATGAAAAAAAGCCATGTCGCAAAATGGAAAGCTGAAACCTTTGCAAGTTTTTGCAGACAAATCCTTCTATCGGGAAAGGCCGGAACCAGAGGAAGCTCTTATCGGTATGTTTCAACTGGCCCATGTTCGAGAGGGGCCAAATACACGCGACATGCCATTCAGGCTGGTTGTTGGTGCAGATAAACTAAAGGTATACGTGGCTGGTCTTGACGTTGAAACCCTTAGGCCATATGTCGGCCATGAGGTCGAGGTTGTCGGCAAACGAATCGATCAGCGCATAGAAGGTTATGGAATCGAAATCTGGATCGCGACTATTGAAAATACGGTTCTAGAATCGAAATAAATACCTGGTGCTGTTCGACTTCTGCTGGAGTATCAGCTATCGTATACTTTTACCTTTAAAGAAAAAATATAAAGCGTATGAATAATTAGCCATCTGGTTGATGGCTATAACCTAAGGAGATCATCATGAAAGGCAATAAAGACATCATTCAGTTTCTCAATCGCCAACTGAAACACGAGCTGACTGCCGTTAATCAGTATTTTCTTCATGCACGCATGTACAAGAACTGGGGTTTCAATAGCTTGGGCAAGCACGAATATGAGGAATCCATCGAGGAAATGAAGCACGCTGATCTGCTGATAGAGCGCGTTTTGTTTCTGGAAGGTCTGCCTAATTTGCAGGAACTTGGCAAGCTGATGATCGGCGAGAAAGCCGAGGAGTGCGTGGCCTCTGATCTCAAGCTAGAATTGGGCGCACGCGAAAATCTGGTCGCTGGGATGACCGCTTGCGAAGGTGCTAACGATTATGTTTCTCGTGAAATTTTTAAAAAAATTCTGGAAGACACCGAACAACACATTGATTGGCTGGAAACCCAGTTGGACGTGATGCAGAAAGTCGGCATCCAGAATTGGCTACAAAGCCAGATGTAGATCGTTCTGAGTTGGGGGCTTAATTCCACGCCTGTTTACATCAGAAAGGGGCGTTCTTCATGAGTTTTTCTTGCGTTGAGCTTGTGCAGACCGCTCCTATCACTTGCGCGATTCAGCTATTTGTGGATCGTGGTTGGATCCATCTCATCGTGGGGCAATCCCCTCGCTCGATTTTCCTTCCTCACACTCGCTCAACGGTCATCTGTCATATTAATCTTGAGTTTTTCAATCAAATTTGTGGTCATACTTTGATACAAAATGTGACCTTTGTGTTGCTATTAAAATTTCTAAAGTGTCGGGCTATTTATAACTTATGAGTAAAATTAAAGATACCAAGTATCAATTTGTATAAGCGGTAAATCACCTCAACATTCGGGTACGCTAAGTGTGGAATACAGAACACCGTTTGGAACATTCTTTAAAGAAATACGCTATATCAAGCCACCGTAAGATGGCGTACTTCAAATTTTGAATTTGCGGACTATATAAGGAGAAGCTAAATGCCCAAGGTATCAATTGCAAACATGATTGTAGCGAGCTCCCTGTTAACATCTCTAAATGGAGTTGCTGCTCCTCGGGATGAGAAAGTCACAACAGTGTCAGATCAAAAGGAAGTAGCTGTGACGATTTACAACGACAACCTGGCTTTAATTAAAGATGCGCGCAGGGTAAAACTGGATCGTGATTTCAATAACCTGGCCTGGCGCGAAGTCTCCGCTCAAATGCAGCCCGAGACGGCACTACTGCGTAATCTTACCAATCCCGGTGGATTCCGTTTGCAGGAGCAAAATTTCGATTTTGATTTGTTGACGCCGCAAAAACTGCTGGAAAAATATCTCAACAAAGAGGTGACAGTAATTCAAACCAACCCAGCCACCGGTACGGAAATCAGAGAAACAGCCACAGTACTTGCAACCAATGGGGGTACCGTACTCAAATTTGCCGATCGTATAGAGACCGGCGTCCCTGGTCGCCTGGCATTTTCCGGTGTTCCGGAGAACTTACGCGATAAACCTACTCTGGTTGTCTCACTTATCAACCCGATGGCGGGCGAACAAAATCTTGAGCTTTCCTATTTGACTGCCGGGCTATCATGGCGCGCCGATTATGTAGCTGAATTAAATGAACGTGATGATCGCCTTGATCTCAATGGCTGGGTTACGCTGACCAATCAAAGTGGGGCAGCGTATCCGAATGCCAAGCTGCAACTGGTGGCCGGCGATCTGAACCGGGTTCGTCAACCGCAATCCATTCCGCGCAACATGATGGCTATGGCGTCGAAAATGGCGGATGCGGAGGAAATGAAAGAAGAATCCCTGTTTGAATATCATCTCTATACGCTGCAACGCACTACGACATTAATGGAGAATCAGACCAAACAGGTGGCGCTGATGTCTGCATCCAGCGTACCCATAAATAAAGAGTTTTTGTTGGCAGGCGCGAATTACTATTACTCTGGACAGTATGGAGACATTGGTCAGAAGCTTAAAGTGGGGGTGTTTGTAGAATTTCAAAACAAGGGCGATGGCTTAGGGATTCCGCTCCCCAAGGGGGTAATCCGGGTTTACAAAAAAGATGCTCAGCGCAATGCCCAATTTGTAGGTGAAGATCAAATTAATCACACACCTAAAAATGAGTCTATTCGCCTGAAATTGGGAGAGGCATTTGATGTAACGGCCGACAAGAAGCAGACAGATTTTCAGAAATTGGCCGGAACGGGGCGTTCTAGTAACATCTTCGAAAGTGCCTACGAGATCGTATTGAAAAATGCCAAGAACGAGGCAGTCACCGTGGTGGTAAGAGAACCCATGCCTGGTGACTGGACGATGATATCCGAATCTCAACCACACACCAAGGTGACATCCGGCACCGCAGAATGGAAAGTAGCGGTACCCGCTGACGGCAAGGCCACATTGACTTACCGGGTGCGTGTCAAATATTGATATTGAAAAGTGAACTAGTCTCAGATTGAAACTAGTTCACTTCAACGGCATTTTTATATGATCTTAGCCTTTATCGAACCTCATTATTCCACCCAAGCAATGAATCTTGATGGTGTCTTTAGCGGCGAAGCGGCCTTCCAGAAGCTGTTTGGCAAGCGGATTCTCCAGTTGTGACTGAATAGCACGTTTAAGCGGGCGAGCTCCATAAGTAGGATCGAATCCGGCGGTAGCAATTTCCGTCAGAGCGGCATCGGTAATTTCAAGTTTCATATCCATCGCAGCTAAGCGGTTTTCCAAATAGCCCAACTGGATACGTGCAATAGCCTTAATATTCTTTTCATCCAGCGCATGGAACACCACTACTTCGTCTATGCGGTTGATGAATTCAGGACGGAAATAATTCTTTACCTCGCCCATCACAGCCAGTTTGATGACCTGGTAATCGTCGCCTGATAGCTGTTGGATCATTTGACTGCCAAGGTTCGAAGTCATTACAACCACTGTGTTCTTGAAATCTACGGTACGCCCCTGCCCGTCCGTCATTCGGCCATCATCCAGCACTTGCAGAAGTACGTTAAACACATCTGGGTGCGCTTTCTCCACTTCGTCCAATAATATGACGGAATAGGGTTTGCGTCGTACAGCCTCGGTAAGCCCGCCGCCCTCTTCGTAGCCGACATAGCCGGGCGGCGCACCGATCAGTCGCGACACGGAATGCTTTTCCATGTATTCACTCATGTCGATGCGGATGAGGTGATCTTCTGAATCGAACAAAAACCCGGCCAACGCCTTACATAATTCGGTCTTGCCGACTCCAGTGGGTCCTAAAAACAGAAAAGATCCATAGGGACGGTTAGGATCCCCAAGCCCAGAACGTGAACGACGGATTGCGTCCGAGACCAAGCGTACGGCCTCGTCCTGTCCAACCACGCGCTCGTGCAACTTGGTTTCCATCTGCAGCAGTTTGTCACGCTCGCCCTGCATCATTTTGGAAACCGGAATACCGGTGGCGCGACTCACCACTTCTGCAATTTCTTCCGCACCCACATGCGTGCGTAGCAACCGATTCTGAGGTTTGGCTGCCTCTGCCTGATTCGCCTCTTTTAATTTCGCTTCAAGTTGCGGGAGTTTGCCATATTGCAACTCGGCCACTTTGTCCAATTTGCCTTCACGTTGCACCCGGATAATTTCGGCACGTACGCGTTCGATTTCTTCCTTTACCTGTGCCGTGCCATGAGCCGAGCCTTTCTCCGCTTTCCATATCTCTTCCAGGTCGGCATATTCACGCAACAGCTTTTCAATCTCGTCTTCGATAAGTTGCATACGTTTTTTCGATGCCTCATCCTTTTCCTTCTTTACTGCTTCGCGTTCAATTTTCAACTGAATCAGGCGCCGGTCAAGTTTGTCCATCACTTCCGGTTTGGAGTCAATTTCCATTTTGATACGCGCGGCGGCTTCGTCGATCAAATCAATTGCCTTATCCGGCAAAAAACGATCAGTTATATAGCGGTGCGACAATTCTGCCGCTGCCACGATAGCCGGATCGGTAATCTCCACACCATGGTGCAACTCATATTTTTCCTGCAAACCACGCAAGATAGCGATGGTTGCTTCTACTGTCGGCTCATCCACCAGCACCTTTTGGAAACGACGCTCTAGCGCGCCATCTTTTTCAATGTATTTACGGTATTCATCCAGTGTCGTGGCGCCGATGCAATGTAACTCGCCCCGGGCCAACGCTGGTTTCAGCATGTTGCCCGCATCCATTGCACCCTCAGCCTTGCCCGCGCCGACCATGGTATGCAGCTCGTCAATAAATACGATGATGCGTCCTTCCTCCATGGCTATTTCCTTCAGCACAGATTTCAAGCGTTCTTCGAATTCGCCGCGATATTTCGCACCGGCCAGTAGCGCCGCCATATCAAGCGACAACACGCGCTTGCCCTTCAGGGATTCCGGTACTTCTTCGTTGACAATACGCTGCGCCAAACCTTCCACGATAGCGGTCTTACCCACGCCCGGTTCACCAATCAAAACTGGGTTATTTTTGGTGCGGCGTTGCAGAACTTGAATAGCGCGACGAATCTCATCGTCACGTCCGATCACCGGATCCAGCTTGCCTTGACGCGCACGCTCGGTCAGGTCCACAGTATATTTTTTCAGTGCCTCGCGTTGACCCTCCGCTTCCTGGCTACCCACATTTTGTCCACCACGGACCGCGTTGATTGCTTGCTCCAACGCTGTACGGACGACACCGTGCTGCTTCAATAGACGCCCGCATTCACCCTTGTCTTCGGTTAGCGCTAACAAAAACATTTCCGAAGCAATAAATTGGTCGCCACGATTTTGCGCTTGCTTGTCGGTAAGATTAAACAAATTAGCGAGATCACGTCCAACCTGCACCTCGCCGCCATGTCCTTCCACCTTGGTCAGACGCGCCACACTTTGCGTCAACGCCTCTTTTAAAGGAACAACATTCCCACCTGCGCGTGCAAGCAGTGAGACCGCGCCACTATCGACATCGTTGAGCAATGCCAGCAATAAATGCTGCGGCTCAATGAATTGATTGTCACTACCCACAGCCAAACTCTGGGCATCAGACAGCGCCTGTTGCAGCTTAGTCGTAAATTTGTCAAATCGCATAATCGCTCCTTAAATAAAAGTTATGGATTAATAGATGGGGCAGTTGGCAGAAATTTCAAGTATCCCAAAGCTATAGTTGATAGATTGTGTTGGAACAACAAGACGGAAGGGCACGAGCCGAAAGGCACAGGCGTATAGTGCAATTTCGGAACTACCCGTCACATGTGCAAGCTACAGGAAATAGCTGAGCGTATAAAAGTTACTTTGAATATGTTCCTGTAAAGTATGCGGCTTAATTTTAACAATGTATTGTCGAACTTGAATCCGCCTTCTTATAACTTACCTAAAGCATAGTACTACTTAGCTCATGCGACAAAATCAGCATGCAGAATGCCGGGCCTATTAATTCCATGTTTCATACACTTGCAGATTTGGGCGTAAAGCTTTCGATCGATGATTTCGGTACCGGCTATTCCAGCCTGAGTTACCTGAGACAATTCCCGATCGGCAGCCTGAAGGTCGACCAGTCGTTCGTAAGCCAGATGTGCCGCAACCCGGACGATGCTACCGTCGTCAGTGCCGTGATAAGCATGGGTAAAAGTCTCAAGAAACGCATCATTGCGGAGGACATAGAAACACGAGAGCAATACGAATTTCTGCTGGCTCAGGATTGCGGCGAAGGTCAAGGCTACTACTTTAATCATCCATTGGCAGCAAAGGAGCCGACCGCCTTATTGCAAACTGGCATTTCACTTATTGCGGATTAAAACTAAATAATCCATCAGCAGATTTTCACCAGAACGAGCATTACGGGTGGATGTCTGATGATAGCTCATAATTATTCGAATCAAGCTATACATCGTCATGAGCTCGGTTGGTATAGTGGAATCCAACTACTTACTATAAGCAGCGAATTGTTTTTAATAACATTGATGCGTGAATACAGCTAGTGACAAGTAACCAAGGCGAGTGTGCTTTCTCCATATGAACAAATCCTTCAGGCTAGCCAGGTGCAACAGCCTTCGTCCGTAGCAATATCGATAATGTCGCTTACCCATGTAAAAAATATGATGAAAAATTTAACCATTCAATCGCGCTTGATCTTCTATTTTTGTTTGATGGGAGCTACCTTGCTGGGAATCGGATCGGTTGTCCTTTTTGAAATGAACAGCGCTAAAGACAGCCTTAAAACTATTTATGATGACCGCCTCCTTGCGCTTGATCAAATAACGGATATTGAATCGCTGATACTGGAAAACCGCCTCGTTATAGCGGGTAGTCTGGTGACGCCGACGCCTGATATGATTAGACTTAATACCGCAAAGATCGAAAAAAATATCGCGGAAATCGAAAAAATATGGAAAGCCTACATGGCCAACCATCTCACGTCTGAGGAAAAGGTACTGGCGGCGAAATTTGTCGATGACCGTAATAAATTAGTTACTCAAGGTCTGAAGCCAGTAATAGTCGCATTGCGGGCCAATGACATCAAGAAAGCAAATCAAATCGTCGTGGAAGATATCCAGCTCCTTTATCAACCAGTTGGGAATGGTATCAAGACACTCGGCAAGCTGCAATTGACCGTGGCAAAGCAGAAATATGATGAGATACGTGGCCACTACGAGACTATTCGTAACATTTCAATCGCTACGGCAATCATTGGTTTAGGGTTCGTTCTATGGATTGGATTTCTGCTTGTCCGCGCCATTATTCGTATCGCAGGTGATGCCAGGGAAATCACCGATCGTAGAAATTATGAGCGCGAAATTCTTGCGACGCGAAACCAGCTGCAAGCTACGCTCAATGCGATCCCCGACTTGCTGTTCGAGCTAGGATTGGACGGACGTTATTATTCTTATCATTCTCCGCATGTTGAATTACTAGCGGCCCCGCAGGAAGAACTTCTTGGTAAAACAATATTTGAAGTCCTCCCGGCCGATGCAGCGGATATCGGAATGTCCGCATTACTAGAGGCTAATGAAAAAGGTCGTTCACAAGGCAAACAATTCGAGCTTATACTTCCGCAAGGCAAGTTGTGGTTCGAACTGTCTATCTCCCGTATGCCTACTGAGCTTGGCCAGGAACCACGTTTCATTTGTCTTTCGCGCGATATTACAGAACGCAAGCAAGCCGAGCATGAATTGACCCGCTTAGGGCGTGTTCTCGACGAGTCATCGAACGAAATTTATGTGTTCAATGCGCAGACATTGCATTTCACCATGGTCAACGCCGAGGCGCAGCGCAACTTGGGTTATTCCATGGATGAACTCAAGGGGTTGACAGTGTTAGACCTCGAACCCAATCTTACACATAACCTATTCGAGCAGCGTATCAGCACTCTCCGGCTTGGAAAGCAGGACGTTGTGATTTACGAGGCCGAGCATCGAAGGAAGAATCAGAGCCTCTATCCCATAGAGGCCCGTCTACATCTACCAGCCAAAGAATATCCACCAGTATTTGTCGCTATTATCCAGGACATCACCGAACGCAAAAATATCGAATGCATGAAAAGCGAATTTATTTCTACCGTCAGCCATGAGCTGCGCACGCCGCTGACCTCCATCCGAGGTGCGCTCGGGCTTGTCGCCGGTGGAGCGGCGGGTGATCTGCCACCGCAAGCCAAGGTGCTGGTGGACATTGCGCACAAGAATAGCGAACGCTTGATTCTGTTAGTCAATGATATTCTCGATATGGAAAAAATCGAGGCCGGCAAGATGGATATTCACTGTAAACCGGTTGAATTGATGCCTCTCTTACATCAGGCGCTGGAAGCAAATTGCGCCTATGGTGAGCAGTTCAATGTGAGCTATGAACTGGAAAACGATGTGCCGGACATCATGGTGAATGTGGATGCTAACCGTTTGATGCAGATTCTGGCCAATCTGCTCTCCAATGCCGCCAAATTTTCGTTCGCGGGCGATAAAGTGATGGTTGCCGTTATTGTCAGCGGCAACCGGGTTCGTGTGGCCGTGAAGGATCATGGCAGCGGCATTGCCGAGCCATTCCGTAACCAGATTTTCCAGAAATTCGCCCAAGGTGATTCCTCTGACTCCCGCAAGAAAGGGGGCACGGGCTTGGGGCTTTCCATCACTCGGGCGATTGTCGAAAAGATGGGCGGTATGATCGGTTTTAGTTCAGAACCCAATGTGTTGACCACTTTCTTTATCGAATTTCCGATAGAGGCAAAGATAGCCGACCTCTCTTCTGACAAGACTGAAGAAAAAAGCAAGCGAATCCTCATTTGTGAGGACGATCGCCTCATCGCCGCGTTGCTACACTTTATGTTGGAACAGGATGGCTTCGTGGCCGATGTTGCCTACGATACCGTACAGGCAAAACACATGCTGGCACAGAATCATTATGCGGCCATGACGCTTGATCTGTCGCTACCTGGCCAGGACGGCATCGCGTTTATCCGTGAACTGCGCATGGAGGAGAAAACCGCCAAATTACCGATCGTAGTGGTTTCGGCCCGAGCGATTGCGGGCAGCCTGGAATTGAATGGCGAGGCGTACAGTGTAATTGACTGGATCCCCAAGCCGATTGACAAAGAGCAGATGGTGTTGGCGATAAGGCGCGCAGTGGGGCGATTTTCCGGCATCCGTCCTCGAGTACTGCATGTCGAAGACGATCCTGATATCTTTAACGTGATGCATGGCCTCGTAGGTGATATGGCTGATCTTGATCATGCAGGCATGCTTGCCGAGGCGAAACACTTGCTTAAGCAGTGCCGTTACGACCTGGTAATCCTCGACCTCACCTTGCCCGACGGTTCGGGTCAAGAACTTTTATCCCTATTGAATGGCGCAACGCCACCGATCCCGGTGATGGTATTTTCAGCCCGTGAAATTGAGCGAGAAGAAATCCGGAACGTGGCTTCCTTGATGGTGAAATCGCGTACCAGCGATGCACAATTGCTGGCAACCATAAAACGATTGATCGGAATTGAATAGCATGGTGAAATCAGGAAAAGATCCGGTAATAGTGGTAGATAGAGACAATATGATGTGTGAGGTACCGAAGTGTATTTTGCATAGCGAGGACTATCCAGTAATTGACGAAGCATCCAACAACCAGAGTACACATGAATAAAGTATCTGCCACGATAGAAAAAGAAGCGAGTGGTTTTATGAGCAAGTCACTTCATCCTGCCAGCGTCTTGGACAAGATAGCGATATTTCTCAAGAGAAAGGGATCGTAATGGCAGACAAGTTGGTGCGTATTTTGTACGTGGAAGATGAACCGGATATCCAGATGGTGGCGCAGCTCGCCTTGGAAGCGCTGGGCGGATATACCATGGCGATATGCAGTTCGGGTGATGAGGCTTTACAACTGGCACCAGCGTTTCAACCCCAGCTATTTTTGCTGGACGTGATGATGCCGGGTATGGATGGGCCAAGCACGCTCAAAATGTTGCGTACCCTGCCTCAATTTACCCACACACCAGTAATTTTTATGACCGCCAAGGTTCAGCCCGGTGAGGTTGCAGGTTACAAGGAGCTCGGAGTAATCGATGTCATTCCCAAGCCTTTCGATCCGATGATGCTGGCAAGCAGGGTGGAGGAGATATGGGGGCACTATCATGACTGATCCAAGCGTGCTGCAAGCAAAGTTAGAACGCCTATGCGATGTTTACGCCGCACAATTGCCTGAAAAACTCAAGCATATCGAGCAAATGTGGGAGCAGTTGCCTCAGGATAATTGGGATGGGGAGGGTTTTCAAACCTTACATCGCATGGTGCATAGTTTGACCGGTTCAGGAAAAACCTTCGGGTTTGCCTTACTCAGTGATGTGGCACGCAATCTGGAAGAACATCTAAAGCAGATTGTTCAGACAGAAACAGCATTGAACGAAGATCAACGTCAGCATATACAGAAATTGATGAGTGAGCTACGTCAAGTCGCTATTTACCGAGAGGCTTTGTTTAATAACCAGGCTGATTCGATCGCAATTGCGCCACCCAGCTACGATGCTCTCAGTCCTCGTCGCATTTTTTTATTGGAGGATGATCCCGAACAGGCAGAAGAACTGAAAGTTCAACTCGGCTATTTTGGCTATGAAGTCACGGTGTTCAATACGCTGGCTGATTTCCGGGTTGCCATGCAGCAAACTGTTGACGTAGTCATACTAACGGACATTTCTTTCCCCGATAATAGTTTGGGTGGGGTTGAGGTCGTAAAGGAAATTCAGGCAGGACGAGAGACGCCTCTCCCTGTGATTTTTATCTCTGCGAACGATGAGTTTGTGATACGACTTGAAGCGGCACGCGCGGGTGGCATTGCCTATTTAAGCAAACCGCTAAATATCGGCAAACTAATTGATAAACTCGATGCTCTGACATCGACTTTATCAACTGTGCCGTACCGTGTCATGATTATTGATGATTCAGTAGATATTTCTACCTATTACAGCGAAGTATTGGAACAGGCTGGAATGGTGTCAATGGTAGTTCACAACCCGCTTAATGTGATCAAAACTTTACTTGAGTTTGCTCCCGATCTGATCTTAATCGATCTTTATATGCCGAAATGCAATGGGATGGATTTAGCCAAGGTCATTCGACAACTTGATGCCTTCGTCAGCATTCCGATTGTATTTCTTTCGGCCGAAATTGATCTCGACAAGCAGTTGGTCGCCATGAGCTTGGGTGGTGACGATTTTCTTGCCAAGCCAATACTACCGCAGCATCTGATTTCTTCCGTGAATAGCCGTATTCGACGATCTCTCATTCTGCGTTCCCTCGTGCTGCGCGATAGTTTGACCGGATTGTTCAATCACACTGCTATAAAAGATGAGTTGGACCGCGAAGTTGTTAGATCAAAACGACATGGAACATCCTTAGCTTTTGCGATGATTGACATTGATCACTTCAAACAGATCAATGACACCTATGGCCATCCTATTGGGGATCGTGTAATTAAAAGCCTTGCGCGTTTACTGAAACAACGGTTGCGCGCAAGTGACTTGGTGGGACGATATGGAGGCGAAGAATTTGCGGTAATCCTGGTGAATGCCGATAGAGCGACGGCATTACAAGTGCTGGATACTATCCGCAAGGACTTCTCCCAATTGCGTTACCTGTCGGATAGAAAAGAATTTACCGTTACGTTTAGTTGTGGGATCGCTGATATATCTCAGTTTCGCGATGTTACCAAACTAATTGAGGCATCAGACAAGGCTCTTTATAATGCCAAACATGCCGGGCGCAATCAGGTGGTATTGTCGGATGCTCCTGTAGCGGAAGCTGCGAGTTCTATCTAATCAATTTATTTGTCAGAAAAGTGAATCCGCCTAGTTAGAATACGTACTAAATGGGCGAAAATTAGCGAATAATGCGCCCCTACGTAAGTTTGGATTATCCAGGCTGCCAGGAGCGTACATGAGCAAGAAGAATTCAAACGATCCGATTCAAGGGCACTCTAAAGCGGAGATGCGACTTGTCAGTACTTCAGCGGCGGAGGGGACTCCGCGTTCTACCGAGGAACTTCTGCATGAGCTCCAGGTGTATCAGATTAAATTGGAGATGCAGAATGAGGCATTGCGGCAGACGCAGGTCGAACTAGAGAAATCTCGCGACCTCTATGTAGATTTTTATGACTTTTCCCCTGTTGGCTATATCACCCTTAGCCACGATGCTATTATCAACGAAATCAATCTTACCGGTGCCGCGCTCCTCGGGATGGAACGTGGCAAGTTGCGGCACCGCCGTTTTGCCCCTTTTGTTTCCCCTCAAGATCGTGACCGATGGCATCGTTACTTTCTGTCTGTTCTAAAACATGGTCATAAAGAAGAATGTGAGTTTCAATTCCAGCGAAACGACGGATCAAGATTTTTGGGACTATTGCATTGCTTGCTACTGAAAAATGATGGTGAAAAATCAGTGGTACGTGCAGTCCTGACCGACATCACCAAGCTTAAGCAGGCGGAGGCAGAAATTGTCGCGACAAACATTGAGCTTCAAGCCACACTTGATGCTATACCTGATTTGTTATTTGAGATTGGAATGGATGGGCGTTATTATAATTACCATGCATACCGCACCGATTTGCTGGCGACATCTCCTGATGTACTTCTAGGCAAGACCATCTTTGAAGTTCTTCCACCGGAAGCAGCAAAGATATGTATGTCAGCTCTACAAGAAGCCTCGGAACAAGGTCGGTCAACTGGAAAAGTAATTTGCCTGCCCCTGCAACAAGGTGAGCATTGGTTCGAACTCTCAGTGGCATTCAAGAGCGAGAGTAACAGTCAGGATAAACGCTTCATTGTTCTCTCGCGAGACATTACGGCACGCAAACAGGCCGAAGTGGATCTTCGTATCGCCTCCGTTGCCTTTGAGTCGCAAGAAAGCTTGATGATCACCGATGCCAACGGCGTAATCTTGCGAGTCAATAAGGCATTTATCGAGACCAACGGCTATACGACCGAGGAAGCTGTGGGTCAGACACCGCGTCTGATCCAGTCCGGCCTACACGACGACGATTTTCACCGCGCGATTTGGGAGACCGTTCAACGCACAGGGACATGGAAAGGAGAGGTATGGGGCCGACGCAAAAATGGTGAGCTATATCCAAAATGGCTGACTATTTCTGCCGTTAGAGGGGGCGATTGCGCTGTAACCCACTATGTCATAGCCTATATTGACATCACCGAACTAAGAAATGCCAAAATTGCGGCAGAGAAAGCGAATCGTGCAAAATCGGATTTTCTTTCCAGTATGAGCCATGAACTGCGTACCCCGCTCAATGCCATTCTTGGTTTCGCTCAATTGTTAGAGTTGGATCCACCCGCGCCAACTCCTATTCAAATGATCAAGATTCAAGAAATTCTTCATGGTGGATGGTATTTGCTGGATTTAATTAATGAAGTTCTTGACCTTGCTTCAATCGAGTCCGGTAAGGTAGCGCTGTCACCAGAGCTTATGTCACTGCAAGAAATTCTGCTCGAATGCAAAACCATGATAGAACCGCAAGCGGAACAGCGTGACATCAAAATAAATTTCCCTCAGCTCGATATTTCATTTTTTGTCTATGCCGATCCAACTCGAATAAAGCAAGTTTTGATTAATCTATTGTCCAATGCGATTAAATATAACCGCGTGCATGGAACAGTTGAGGTGACATGCACCGCAAATGCCCTGAAACAATTTCGCATCAGTATTAAGGATACCGGCGAGGGATTATCCCCGGAAAAACTTGCGCAACTGTTTCAGCCATTTAATCGTCTTGGGCAAGAAAACAGTGCAGTCGAAGGAACAGGTATCGGTCTGGTGATGGTCAAGAAACTAATAGAACAGATGGGCGGTAAGATCGGTGTGGAAAGCACGATAGGTGTGGGAAGTGAGTTCTGGTTTGAACTGCCTGTTGATGGCGTTGTAGCGAGCTTGGCAGTTTAGTACGGGCCCAAGAATTAATTAATCAAGAACAGACCTGTCCGGTGATTCGAATTCAGCAGCAGCACAGTAACCAATTGAATTCAGTTAACTAAATGCCATATTTTTTGTAACCGATTTCAACTTGCAGCAGACTTCCGATTTTTGTCGGGAGTCTGGATATGCATGCCGGGAAACTCGTGTTCGCTCAATTGATGGCGCACCTGCCATTGCATACTTTCCGTCAGTGTGTCGCCAATTATTCAAGTCGATATCCGACGCTTACGTTTTCACATCTCGATCAATTCCTCTGTCTAGCCTTCGCGCAGCTTACGTACCGCGAAAGCCTGCGCGACATCGAAACCTGTCTGCGCGCGCACCAAGCCAAACTCTATCACTTGGGTATCCGAGGCAGCATCACCAGGAGTACGCTGGCCGATGCGAACGAATCACGCGACTGGCGCATCTATCAAGATTTTGCGCTCAGCCAAATCAAAGTGGCACGCAAACTCTATTCACAAGACAGCTTTGTCGTGGAGCTAGAGCAGACCGTCTACGCACTCGATACCACGACTATCGACCTGTGCTTGAGCGTCTTTCCTTGGGCTCGCTTTCGCCAAGCGAAAGCGGCGGTCAAGATGCATACACTGCTCGATTTGTGCGGCAATATTCCAACCTTCATTCACATCAGCGACGGCAAGATGCACGAGGTCAATGTGCTCGACATCCTGATACCCGAAGCCGGCAGCTTTTACATCATGGATCGGGGCTTCATCGATTTCGCTCGCTGGTTCACGCTGCATCAAGCGCAGGCGTTCTTCGTGATTCGTGGCAAATCCAATCTGCTCTTTCATCGCGTTTACTCCCGCGCTGTGGACAAGTCCACTGGACTCTGTTGCGATCAGACCATCGTGCTGACCGCGCCGAAGGCTCGCAAGGATTACCCTCGTCATCTTCGACGCATCAAGTTCTACGATGCAGAACACGACAGGCATCTGATCTTCCTGACCAACAACTTCGACTTGCCTGCGCTGACTATCGCCCAGCTTTATCGTTGCCGTTGGCAGGTCGAACTATTCTTCAAATGGATCAAGCAACATCTTCGAATCAAGAAGTTTTACGGCACCACCGAGAACGCAGTCAAAACACAAATCTGGATTGCCATCACTGTTTACGTTCTGGTCGCCATCGTCAAAAAACGACTCAATACCGATGCTTCGCTTGACACAATTCTACAAATCTTGAGCCTCACTCTTTTCGAAAAAACACCAATTGATCAATTGCTTAAAAACACGGAGGAATAAATGCAAACTCATCATGGTAATAACCAAATGAATCTATTCAATTAAAAGTCCGAACGCCAATGTTTAAATATAATAAAATTAAGACCAGTATGTAACCACCCTTGCTCGATTGCACGAGCTTCAAATAGTTTGTAAATATTTCCAGGAGCCTTCATATTCAACTCATCACACTGCTGCTTGCCGTTACTATCTCAAGCGTTGCAATTGCAGCCCCCGTTATGACCAAGAAAATCAACCCTGACGGCACAGTTACCTATGCTCACCATTGACCCAGTGGGAGACCCGAAGGCCGGCTCTCCAGAAACAGTCCCCCAAAAATTAAGTAAGGAAATTGATAAACAAGCAAGAGAAGTAGGTGTCCAAGTTATTGACATAACATCAAAACCTGTCATGACAAAGAAAGTTAACTCTGACGGGACGATTACTTATGACCCAATTGACCCAAAGGCCGATTTCACGGAAACCGTTCCCCAAAAAAAGACAAGGAAGTTGATGAAAAGTTAAAAGAGCTCGGGGTGAAGGTTATAGACATAACACCCAAGAGTGAGTTAACACCAAAAAAATAATCTTTCAATCTTGGACTCACTCAAAAATACCTCCCTATGGCCGTTGGCCATGATTGATTCCAGTTTGTCTGTCTGTTAAGTCCATTTGCATTCCTTTTACAATGAGGGAAAAGATCTGCGCACGAGAAGACATACCGTATAAAAAAATTAATTCTTCCAGAGAATAAACCTGCTCTACCTTCTTGTTTCCTCCCGTACGCGGATATACGCACATCATCATGAATGTATTTTTGGCGGCAAACACCAGAGAGTCGAACTCTATTCCCAAGGGACACAATGCTTCACCTTAAAACACGAGTGTCACCTTCGGTGATTGTCTAGCTAGTTGCCGCTTAAATGTTTTTGTTCATGTTGCTATTTTGTACTCTAAGCTCCCTTCTTATGTTCATCTTTAATGTGCTGATATCTGGAACGTCATTGATGCTAGTGTTAACCACTGGGCTGCAGGAGAACGAGCTTATTCGGCCTGTAATTTTAATTAAATGGTAGAACGTCCTTTAATCAAAAATAAGCAATTTGCTTATTCGCTTTTTTTGGGTGTCGCCCTACTATTGTGCCCTTGCCGGAATAGTAACTTCCAGGTGAAGAAGATAATTTGATATGAGCAGTTCGTAAGGTCCATTATTCAATGGACATATCAGAATAGTATAAACATTGACTAAAAATTCAGCTTTTTATTACTAAGGAGATGACTATGAAAGAGAATCTAAAAATTTGTCACGACAGAATTCTGCCGCTTGATCTTGTCCGCCCACAGCAGACTATCAAGCTTGGCATTGGGCCCGCGCGGGCGGTCCTCGTTTTCAGAAAGATGTGGATCACTGGATCGACACTACGCGTACGATTCATGGGCGGGACCGATGCTCAGCAAGCAACCGCCAAAAAACAAGCGCTTTGGTGGCTTCCACATGCGAATTTAAAATTCGAGTTTAACAATGCACCCGACGCAGAGATTCGCATTGCTTTTGATTCTTCGGATGGGGCGTGGTCCTATATCGGCACAGATTGTCGATTGATCCCACCCGATCAGCCCACGATGAATCTTGGATTTCTCGATGGTGGCACAGCCGCCCATGAGTTCGGCCACGCTATTGGTCTTGGACACGAACATCAAAATCCGGCTGGCGGAATTGAGTGGAACGAGGAAGTCGTAATCCGCGACTTGAGCAGACCGCCCAATAGCTGGCCCCCGGAACAAGTCCGGCAAAATGTTTTGGAAAAATATGCGGTTGATCAGATCAGAGGGACGGAATTCGATCCCGATTCGATCATGCTTTACTTTTTTCCTGACAGTTGGGTCAAAAACGGCCATGGCACCAAAGAAAATAACGAGCTGTCAGCGGTGGACAAGACCTTCATTGCCAGCACACAAGCCTATCCGCACACTGCGGTTCAAGCGATCGAGTTAGGCATCAATGCAGCGCCCGTATCGGCCGCGATCGGTCTACCTGGTGAAGAAGACTTGTTCAAATTCACCGTAAAAAAGAGCGGTCGCCATATCATACAAACGGGCGGTCAAACCGATGTGGTGATGAAACTGTTCGGCCCTAACAGTCAAACCAGTCTTATCACCGAAGACGACGATGGTGGAATTGGGCTAAATTCGAGAATCGCAGCTGAGCTCATCCCGGGACAATATTTTGCCCAGATTCGACATTATAATAAGGCTCAAGGTACTGGCTCGTACAGCATCAGGGTGAACAAAAACTAAACAATCAGTTTCCCTTCTTCGCCGTGCCCGACAAACTAGTGTCGGGCATCAGTGACTGCCAAATTTCACTATTATCGTCCGCTCAACGGCAGGGTTAGCGCCGGTCCCAGCCCTGTTTTGCCGTTTGTTTCCAGCCGCGCCAGTTGCATCAGCAACGAAAAAGTAGCCATAGTGTCTTGATCAGCTTTATCTATATAGAACCAGTAGTCCAGATATTTGACTGCCACATGCGCACTAAGTGGCCTATCTCCACTGGCCGAGTATACGTGGAAGAGATTGCTCGTTATTTTTCGCCAGTCGAACGGCTGACCAGTTTCATCGGTCGTTGCCTGAACGAATCCCCGTTCCATATGTTCCACAGGAACATCAAGTCCTTTGGAAACGAAATATAATACCTGAAGCAACGAGCGCGTCTCCAGGTCCAAAACGTCTACGCCTTCCGGCGGATGATTTATTTTGAACGGGTCCAGGTTCTCGATCTTGAGATCATATTTCGGCAGTCCCGGCCGGAGACCGAAAACCTGGGCGAGTTCGCGCATTTCGGTAGAGGTCAAGGCTTCCGGATGAATCCTCATCACCGGTTGCCGGTTCTTCTTGACTAATGCCAATGCGCTGTTTTGATCAGGACGAAACTCATAGCCTTCCTTGGCCGCGTCCAGCAAGTCGTGAGCCGTTGGGGCAGCGGCCACAGTACCTTGTGGCTCCTCACGCTCTTCAGTACCGAACACGATATGGCCACGATCCTGCAACGCTTGCAGTGCATTGATGCCGCGCAAAAATTCGGCATAGTCTGGCAAGCTCTTTAACGTCGGGCCACTACCGTTCTGGGCATTGGAAATCCAATTAAGATTCTCCAGCCACAGACGGAATACCGTGGATATCGGCCACGTTGTTTTTGTAAGGTAAAGCACACCGTCAAGTGTCATCGGTGTAAAGAGCTTGCGTGTGAATTCCTGGTCGTCAAGCGGTGTCAGCGTGATGGTCGGACGGTCAGTAGTGGATATTTGCGCTTGCGGCAGCAGGGCAGCAAAGTGCTGCGCCGGATCACCGCCGCTCACACCGAAGAAGGGAGCCAGTTGAAAGCTTTTCTGCACCTCGGATTGCGTCGCAATCGCCGATACCGCCAGGCTGCTCGGTGTATCGTTGTAGCGCAGTCGAACAATGTTGAGTAGCAATTGGGCCTCGCTGGTACTCTTGATCGCCTCATTGTAAATCAGACGGTTAGCCTCGAGGCTGCGTGGGCCAGTGGCGCAACCGGCTGTTGATAAGCAAACGACCCCTATCGCCAGGTATGACATAAATCGGTTGCATCCGTAGGGTGCATTGTTCTTTTGCATAGGTATCTTCACTGGCAGCCTCCCTCCCATTTTTTATTGGCTCTATTATGAAAGAGAGTGGGTAATCAACTTTCAACCTCCCGCGGAAGCAATAAATCTGCTCATCCTTCGACAAGCTCAGGACAAGCGGATATTTAGATGATTATTTCTTGTTGTTCATCTTGCACTTTCGAAGGTTTAGCCACTACCATTCACGTAGAGCCTTCTTATTTGTCTAGCTGATTTTCCGATATCAACGAAGTTAACAAATTACAGGGCACCTCTAAAACTTCCCGTTTTCTCCATTTAGATTGCCTTGCTGAAAATGGCTTATCCAGTTGCATAGCGTTTAGGTGGCATTTTAGGCGTTAGCACGAGCCCACGACACAATACCGGCCACATCCATGGCACCCGCCTGTCTTGCCACCTCGTGTCCATTTTTAAATATGGCCAGGGTGGGAATGCTGCGGATGTTATAGCGCGCGCCTAACTCCTGTGCCTCTTCTGTATTTAATTTAGCTAAACGTATTCCCGGCTCGAGTTTCTCTGCTGCCTGAATAAAAGCGGGCGCCATCATGCGGCAGGGACCACACCATGGTGCCCAGAAATCCACCAGAACCGGGATATCGTTACGCGTGATGTGCTTTTCGAAGTTGCTGCTGCTCAATTCAACCGGATGCGCGTTAAATAGAGCTTGTTTACATTTGCCGCAGCTTGGCTGACTAGTTAGCTTTTCAGTGGGAATGCGGTTTACCGCATCGCAACTCGGACAAACGATATTAATGGAATCACTCATGATTTTTACCTCCGTTGTGAATACTCTCTACATGGGGGGCGATAGTTTAAATTTCAAACCGCATTGATAAATCTACCGCCTGTATATCTTTGGTCAAGCCACCAATGGAAATGCGTTCTACGCCAGTCTCGGCGATAGCGCGTACTTTATCCAGAGTAATGCCACCAGAGGCTTCCAGCTCGGCGCGTCCGGCAGTGAATTTGACAGCAACTCGCATATTATCGAGATCGAAATTATCGAGCAAAATTAGCTTGGCACCTGTATCTAGCGCTTCACGCAGCTGTTCCAGATTTTCTACTTCAATTTGGATGCTTATACCCTCAAGGGCAAGACGGAAAGCCTGTTCCAACGCAGGACGGATACCACCCGCAGCCAGAATGTGATTCTCCTTAATCAGTACGCCATCAAATAAACCAATCCGCTGGTTATATCCACCGCCCGTTTTCACCGCATATTTCTGTGCCATGCGCAGACCCGGCAGTGTCTTGCGTGTATCCAGAATCTTCGCGTGCGTGCCGCGCACTGCTTCGACATAGTGCCGTGTCTGCGTCGCGGTAGCGGAAAGTGTCTGCAAAAAATTAAGCGCACACCGTTCAGCAGTCAGCATCGCACGTGCATCACCGCGTATTTCGCACAGCGTTTGCTTGGCTGTTATGACATCGCCATCCTGCACAAGCCAATGAATGATGCAATCTTTATCCATCGCTTTAAAACATGCATCAAACCAAGCTGCGCCGCATAACACTGCATTTTGGCGCGTTATAACAGTGGCGTGTGCTTCTGTATGCAAGGGAATGAGTTGTGCGGTAAGGTCACCGCTACGCAGATCTTCATCAAGAGCGGTGGTGACGTTGGCATAAATATGGGTCGCCAGTTTATGTTGGTTGGTCATTTTAGTTTAGTCGTGGGTACCCGTAATGTGCTCATTATCAAATTATAAATTTTCATCCGTATTGAGAATCTCCCCTCAAACCACCTATCACAAGTGCGAGGTAGTTCCGTATTGGATCAAACTGTATTTTGAATTAATAAAACCAATTCAATAAGTTCTGTGCTATTAGAACAAACTATCGAATGAATCTCGTAGTTCGCAACAAAAAACAATACAGCAATGGCAAGTAGCGTTAATTTTAAATCCAGTCATTCCAAGCCTTGCTGTTCAATACCATCAGAGAACTGAGTAATATCCGATTTTAAATAACCCATCAAAGTTTTAATTGTAATTAAACATAGCAAAACTTGGCGAAAAAATTCAGATTCTGCTGTATTTAACGATTTCAAAAGGAGCAAGTGGTGTAAACGAGTTTTTCTGAACTGGGAGACGCGGCCAAGAAGGAACAGGTTTCACCAGGATCGATCCCTGAACGAAATTGAAACAGTCACGCCTTGGACTGAATTGGAAAAAGTGGCTGCGCCGTATTATCCGAGCAGCGGTGGGCGGGGTCGTCCGCCCATTGGCTTGGTTCGAATGCTCCGCATGTATGTTGTGCAGCAATGCTTTGGGTTATCTGACGAAGGGGCAGAAGATGCGCTTTATGACAGTCAGGCCATCCGTCGCTTTGTCGGTGTTGATTTGAGCTGCGAAACAGCCTCGGATGCCACCACACTCCTCAACTTCCGCCATTTACTGGAAACGCATCAATTGACTGAGTCGATCTTCAATACGATCAACGCCCATCTTGCCGAGAAAGGTCTGTTTCTTCAGGAAGGCACAATCGTCGATGCCACACTGATCGCAGCGGCGCCCTCAACCAAGAACAAGGACGGAAAGCGGAATGGTGAGATGCACCAGACCAGGAAAGGTAACCAGTGGCATTTCGGCATGAAAGCGCACATCGGACTCCATTTTTCCAACTTACTCCGTAACACCGCAGGTCACTATAATAAAAAGTTCATGTACAACACACCTATATTTGCATTGCAATAAATGCTTTCAATCGTGTATTCTCACAAACAATTTGCTGTGCAAAGTTAGTTTAAACATTTTTTAATAAGTTATTATTTTTTCATGCTGGGTAGTTTGTAACTAACATTATGTAAATAACTACATGTACTCTGTGTGTATATTATTCTTAATAAAACCGAAACAAAATCCCGTGCAAGCATTGGACTATGCCGAATACCATCAAATATTTTGCTGTTACTAAAAGGTGCGAACTTAAAAAGTAATAAAGTTACTAATAAGTATCTGTAAAGTAAAATCGCCGCCTACCTTTAGGCTTTTAAAATATTAAGCTGCGTTATAGCCTGAGTGTAAGTATTGAACCCATAATAATCAACTACTACCATGCCTGAATATATTGGACCTAATGCCATGTCTAAAAAAATAATTCCAATTATAGATTATCGTCATTCCAAGACAGCTCCAGTCATCCCCACCGTTATAGAAGAGCCAAATGGGCTTATCGGTGACGCGTTTGGACGCCCATTACAGGATTTGCGTATCTCACTCACAGATCGATGTAATTTTCGATGCGTATATTGCATGCCTATAGAATCATTCGGCAAAGATCATGTATTTATGCCACGGGCTTCAATGATGACTTTTGAAGAAATCACGCGTATAGCACAAATTTTCGTTAACCATGGCGTTCAGAAAATCCGTCTTACGGGTGGTGAGCCCCTATTGCGCAAACACGTGGAAAATTTAATCGAGATGCTTGCCAAGCTGAAAACATACGATGGCAGCGACTTGGACCTGACACTGACTACTAATGGCGCGTTACTCGGGAAAAAAGCTCAATCCCTGAAAGATGCAGGATTAAACCGGGTTACGGTCTCCCTAGATTCGCTGGATGATACCACTTTCAAGCGCATGAACGGCGTTGATTTTCCTGTATCGGATGTGCTGTGCAGTCTAGATGTCGCCCACTCAGTAGGCCTCGGCCCAATTAAGGTAAACATGGTTGTAAAAAGTGGTATGAACGACCAGGAAATCGTACCTATGGCACGCTATTTCAAAGACTCCCCCTTCATACTGCGATTCATCGAATACATGGATGTAGGGACTTCTAACCATTGGGAAATGGGCGAGGTGATTCCATCTGCCGAAGTAGTGCGACGAATTTCCGCCCACATGCCACTTGAAGAAATCGAACCAAACTACACCGGCGAAACTGCAGAGCGTTGGCGCTATCAGGATGGCGGGGGTGAAATCGGAGTGATCTCAAGCATCACTAAGACCTTCTGCCACGAATGCGTTCGTGCCAGGTTGTCAACCGAAGGCAAACTATATACCTGCCTCTTTGCAGAAAGTGGCCACGATTTGCGAGCACTGATGCAAAGCGGGAAAACAGATCAAGAAATTTCTACTGCCCTTGCACACCTATGGCGGTTACGCGCGGATCGCTATTCAGAATTGCGAAGTGCAAACACCAAGAGCAAGACACAAACGGGCAAAAAGATTGAAATGTCTTATATTGGAGGATAGTTTGCAAGTACGCATCTGTCTGCCAGATGCGTCAAAACCGCTCATCCAGACAGCACTTCCCATAGCAAGCGGAACTCAAAATCAGTCTGGTAATGATGTTGTAATCTTCAACGCTTTATCCGGCCGCCAAACTTAGCAAAGGACACTTCATGGAATCTAAGTTTTTGTCCACCCTGGAAACAATGGGTGATTATGACCCCAACTCAATGCCAGTGGAACAAGCACGCCAGCTTATCCAACAGTTTCTCGCGCCACTCGCGGAGAGTGAATCGATCAACGTGAGCGATGCATTGCATCGCACGTTGGCAGCAGACATACTTTCCCCTATGAATGTGCCGCCACACAACTACTCAGCAATGGATGGTTACGCTGTGCGCAGTAACGACTTAACAACTGCTCCTAGCAAACTCGCCATTATCGGCAGTGCCTATGCTGGACGCATGTTTGAGGGTCATGTTGCTGCAGGCGAATGTGTACGCATTATGACTGGCGCCCTCATTCCTGAAGGTTGTGATAGCGTGGTGATGCAAGAGCACGTTCAGGTCGCCGGATCCTTTATTGAAATAGGGGAAGGGCACCTCCGTGGTCAGAACATTCGCTTAGTCGGGGAAGATATTACGCAGGGTGCTACGGTGCTGACTCGCGGACAGATCATTCGCCCCGCCGAGATGGGCCTGCTGGCTTCGCTTGGTTTAAGTGATGTTAAAGTTTATCGCAAACTAAAAGTTGCGCTACTTTCAACCGGTGACGAATTGCAGCAACCGGGAACACCATTGGCTCCTGGTCAAATTTATAACAGTAATCGCTATTCCCTGTTAGGCATGTTGGGCGAACTAGGCGTGGAAATTATCGACATGGGTACCATTCGTGACGACAAAGCCAGTCTCAAAGTCGCCTTGCTAGACGCTGCAGCGCGGGCTGATGTCATTATAACCAGCGGCGGAGTTTCAGTAGGTGAGGCTGACTATATCAAGCAACTGTTAGCGGAAATTGGCGAGGTTGTGTTCTGGAAAATAGCCATGAAACCAGGCAAGCCACTTGCTTATGGCAAGATCGGGACTTGTCATTTTTTTGGATTACCAGGTAACCCCGTTGCAGTCATGGTAACTTTCCAGCAGTTCGTTCGCGACGCTTTACGGGTACTTATGGGGCAACAACCCAAACTAATCCTTGAATTCCAGGCTACCTGCATCAGCCCTATCCGAAAAGTTCCCGGACGCACAGAGTTTCAGCGCGGCATTCTCAGTCAAGATAAAAACGGCGGATGGATAGTACATACAACGGGTGCTCAATGCTCCGGCATTCTCAGCTCAATGAGCAAAGCCAATTGTTTCATTGTGTTACCTGTATCACAGGGAAACATTGAAGCAGGTTGTGCTGTTCGAGTACAACCATTTTAACTATACCAAGGCACGGTCCGAGCATGTAAACTAAGCCATTCTGCAAAAACTTTGTAGATGCAAATTACCTGTTACGGATATTTTTTTCATAACCAAACTATTTCATATTATGAAAATACTCTCCTGATAAATTCTTGGGAATATTAAAAAAGCCAGTAAATCCCGCTAGAAATATTTGAAGCTCTTTAGCCTATAGAAGATAAATATGCAAAATGAAACTGATGAATCCATAATCATAGCAACAATGGACAATGATTTAGAGGGAATAAAGAACGCAATTAAACTTGGCGGGGATATAAACATTCAAGATTTTTTTGGAAAAACGGCGTTGCACTATGTGGAAAGTGTAGAGGCGGCACAACTGTTGGTTGACAACGGAGCTGATCCAAACATCGTTGATTATAATAATCGTCCACCCATATTCGATGTTAACGATCCCGAACTTGCAATATTTTTAATCGATCACGGTGCCGACGCTAAATTTCAAGATAAAGATGGCTTAACCGCCTTGTATATATGGGTGGACTTCCCTAAAGTGGCTAAACGTTTATTAGTTGCAGGGGCCAGCCCCAATGTCCAACTTGAAACAGGAAGTATGATTATTAAAAAAGGAAATACCGTTTTGCATAAGGTGGGAAATCTGGAATCTGCCCAGCTTTTAATTGAATATGGTGCGAATATCACAATTAAAAATATTGAAAGAGCAACCGCCGACCAAACAACAAAGGGTGAAATACAACGCTATCTTAAATCTGTGCGTGAACAAAATAGCTTGTTACCAATCGATGCTCAGCTAAAATTTAGTGAGCCTATATCGAATAATACCGACAGCCGACTAATTGGAGATACAACCGTTTATCACAGTAAGCCTTGATATTTAAATTAATTTTTTTCAATTAGCAGTTATAGCAATGGGTAACGCGCGCGGGTTACAATAAAACACAAAATTCCTCCGCGCAAAATAGACATTCTGTCCTTCTAAGTTTCAACACATCTGGTTCATCGTTACTCTGCCAACGCAACCGTCTTGATCATGGCATACACGACAAGTCCTTTACGTAAGTCGAGTCGATCACGTGACCATGCAGTGATTTCAGCGAACAGATTTTGCCCTTCACTTAACCGTAAACCCAGCAGCACATGCCCCTCACGAGCGGGGTCTATACGCTGCACGGTCACGGGCAATACATTCAACAGACTGGTGTTCTCCGGTTTCGTGAGCGCGATTCCAACATCCTTCGCAAGAATACGCAAACGTTGTGACTTGCCAACGCTGTCTGAATAAATAGGGGTGCTCAACCAAAAACAATCCTGGCCAACATAAAAAGACGTTAACCCATGCTCTTTCTGCCCCAGCTGGCCCTTGATAACTGACACCACACCATCATCGTGAAACAGCGGGGAATCCGACCGAGATAAGGTGTGTTTAAGCGTTTCAACGCGATCAATGCGTCCATCCCGTAGAAACACCACCCGGTTTGCAAGACGCTCTACTTCGGCGGGCGCATGGGTAACATAGACAATCGGTACATCCGCTTCTTCAACCAGGCGCTCGAGATAGGGGAGAATCTCACGCTTGGTTTGCGTGTCGAGCGCCGAAAGGGGCTCATCCATCAAGAGCAGGCGCGGACTGGTCAACAGCGCACGCCCCAACGCAACACGCTGACGCTCTCCACCGGAAAGTTTATTAATATTACGCTCAATAATATTTTCGATGCCCAACATACGAACCACTTCATCCAGATGGAGTTTACGCTCCGCAATTGGTGTGCGTTTGTAACCGTAGAGGAGATTTTCGCGTACAGACAGATGGGGTAATAAACTGGCCTCTTGAAAAACCATGGCGATCCGTCGCCGATGCAATGGAACCCAGTGGCGTCCATTCAGCCAAACTTCATGACGAAAGCTGACGCGCGCGTCGTTCGGACGCTCCAGACCGGCAATCAGTCGCAGCAATGTCGTCTTACCCGAGCCGGAACGTCCAAACAGAACGGTGACACCTTCCGCTGGCCAATCAACGTCGACATCAAAAATAAAATTTGAATGGGTAATTCGGGCACGTACCGACAAGGTCATGGTTTTACCATCTCAAAACCTCGATTAAACCGGTACACCACAAACAGCACGATAAATGCGAAGATCAATAGCATCAGACTCAGTCTTCCCGCAGCGGCATACTGCATGCCCTCAGTATAGCCATAGATTGTGGTTGATAAGACGTGGGTCACGCCCGGAATATTGCCGCCCACCATCAGGATGACCCCGAACTCGCCCATGGTGTGAGCGAAAGTGAGCGTCATGGCGACGATAAAGCCCCCTTTGGTCATCGGTAAAATGACGCTAATGAAACGATCTATTAGACCAGCCCCCAGCGAAGCCGCCACCTCGATCGGGCGTCGCCCCAGATTAGTGAAGGCTTGCTGCAAGGGTTGTACGGCAAATGGCATGGAATACAATATTGAGCCGATCAATATGCCCTCAAAAGTAAAGGCAAGATGATGGAGCCCCATATCCTCTAACGCTCCGCCGATGAAGCCGCGCGGGCCAAGCGTGATCAAGAGATAAAATCCAAGCACGGTGGGTGGTAATACCAGCGGCAAGGCAACCACAGCCTGCACGGCGGTTCGATAGGTAGAACGCCCGCTAGCCAACCACCACGCAATCGGCGTGGCAATCACCATTAAAATTAAGGTGGTGTATAGACAAAGCCGGAGCGTAAGCCAGATTGCCGTCCAATCCTCTGCACTCAAACTCAAGCTTTGTCTTAAGTATTCCAATATCAGTACTCCAACATCCATTTTCCAATCTGTTATTTTTTAGGCACCACAAAACCATAGCTTTCCACGATTTTGCGCGATTCGGGCGTCTGGAAGTAAGCCGCAAATTGCCGTGCCAGCGCACTGTCCTTCGCTCGTTTGGTGATTACGAAGGCTTGGGCCAATGGTTCATGAAACATGAAAATAGACTAAGGTATATAACGATAGTTAAAAAAATTGCGCAACAACGGTTATTTTTTATTAGTCCACACCAACAATAATGTGCGACGCCTTGATCAAGGCGCATGCACAGCTACCCACGGTAAGCGCAAGCATTTTGTGCGACTCATTGGTGATAATCGCAGCAAGCGTAACACCTTTACCCAGATCAAGCAGTACCTCGGTATTTACCGAACCTTCCTCAATATGACTAATCACCCCACACAAACGGTTACGCGCTGATGTTTTGATCTTTTCGTCCGCCGGGGTCAGAACTATCCATGACGCCTTAATCAAAGCATACACGACCTTGCCTGGTACAAGATCAAGTGAGCGTACACTATCCTGAGTAACAATGGCGTACAGGGCTTCACCACTGGCAAGCTTCAACGTCACCTCCGCATTTACTACACTCTGTTGCACGCTTTCAACAATTCCCATGAAAGCATTGCGTGCACTCGTTTTCACTTCTATCCTTTTCAGAAGCTGAAAACTATTACCCAGCGTTACATCTTCATCAAGCGCTGCGAAAAATTGGGTTTGCAAAGCAGCGATGCGTCCCATTTCATTTACCAAACGCTGCCCCACTTCCGTTAGCTCTGCCCTGCCGCCACCACGACCTCCTTGCCGAGCCACTACAAGAGGTACGCCAGCAAGATTATTCATGGCTTCAACTGCTTCCCAAGCACCCTTGTAGGTCATCCCGACTGTCTTTGCGGCGCCATTAATCGAATTTGCCTGACCAATCGCAGCCAGTAATTCAAGTCTTCGTGCGGAAACCTTGCCACCGTCAAAGTCGAGCGACAAGGGGGCACTAAAACTACCAATTTGTTTTTTAGGTGGCATAGTCATGAAAATAACGCTACTAAATTACAGGCTGTAAAAAACATTATTTACAAAACAACACAATATATTGATTAATAAGCACCGATCTACACCATCAATAACTAAACTTAGTCCCTTATCTAATGAAGAACCACAAAAGGTTTGAATCCCAAGCGCGGTTGCAACCTTTCTGCGATAGCGCGTGCCTCATCCTGTGTAGCATAGGGGCCAATGTGCACGCGCACCATATCATCATCCTTCTGGTACAGCTCGACGCGTTTGCCACCACCTTCGAATTCAATATTCATACGTCCGAGAAAACTCTCTGCACCCTGCTGTGACCGAAAGGCACCCAATTGCAAATACACATTACCCATCGCTGCCGGTTCGCTTGAAACAGACATTGCAGTTGTTGGCTTCAAGGGGGTAACAACTACTGAATCCGTTATTTCTATAGGCTGGACATTGCTGTCTGCCACCAAGCTTTCTACCTCCACCACTACTTCAGCACTGCCATTATCTACAATACCAAGCTTATAAGCAGCGACATATGAAAGATCAATGATGCGCTCACGCAGAAATGGACCTCGGTCATTTACACGTACCACTACCGATTTTTTGTTGCTAAGATTAGTTACGCGCGCATAACTGGGTACAGGTAATGTAGGATGAGCGGCAGTCATGCCATACATGTCATATATTTCGCCGCTAGCAGTGCGCTTGCCGTGAAATTTCTTACCATACCAGGAAGCAATACCTCGCTCTTTAAACCTACCAGGCGTAGTTAAAGGCGTGTACGTCTTTCCTAAAGCGGTATATTGGCTGTTAGCAAAACGGTGTAACGGCTCAGCACGCGGAACTGCATTCGGGATGGTATCCAGATTAGCGGGCACATCGGCACCAGGACTATCACCTTCCAAATAACCGCCACGCTTGGATTGGGCAATCGGAGTAGTTGGGGTAGCTTGTGCTTCGATTACGGGAGCGGGTGTACTGCGCATTTCATCCTTGCGTGGCGGTACGCTGCCACATGCGGTGAGGATGATTACTGCAAAAAATATCAGTCCAGTTTGTATATTCACTTGCACAACCCCCTATTTATGATTCCATTATTAAACACATTCCTATTTGATACAGGAGAGAATTGAATATAAGTATAGCGTAATCCGTCCAAATCTATTCAACCTCAGATTGAGGTAAGTTGTAAAAAATGGGGCCGAAATTGTGCAGACAATTACCCACGAACCGTAAGGGAAATTATTGAGACACCGGTAAAAAACATCTGAGGTACGCTCAAAAATGCGCGGGTTCATCATCAGCGCTACCGCACCCGAGCGTAGGCAGTACAACAGATTACTCAGCGCGTCGAGATCTTTTTTAACCGGCAGCGGAAACAGGCCCGCCTTGGCTAGTTATCACCTGTTGCTTTCACGCAGCAATATTATGAAAATCAGCTCGCTACTTAACGCGTTGGACGCCCTATTGCCAGCCAATCTCATCAAGTTTGCACCAATTTTTTATGGGTATGAATACTCATAAGCATGCCAAAACCAAGCAATAATGTGACCATAGACGTGCCGCCGTAGCTAATGAGCGGTAACGGTACACCCACCACTGGCAGAATGCCACTCACCATACCCATGTTGACGAAAGCATAGGTGAAAAAAGTGAGTGTGATGCTCCCAGCCATAAGGCGTGTGAAGTAAGTTGAAGCATTGGCCGTAATAACGAAACCACGCGCAATAACGAATAAATACAAGCTTAACAACACAATATTACCGAGCAAGCCGAATTCTTCCGAATACACCGCAAAAATGAAGTCGGTGGTGCGCTCCGGCAAAAAATCGAGATGAGCCTGAGTACCATTAAGATACCCCTTGCCAAATATCCCACCGGAACCCACCGCAATGATGGCCTGGATAGTGTGGTAGCCCCTGCCCAGTGCATCCTGTGCGGGATCAAGCAACATCATAATACGGTGGCGCTGATAGTCGTGTAGCGTGGACCACGCAAATGGCGCACTTGCCATTATTATGACCAAGAAGGTCAGCATGATTCGCCAGGATATACCGGCAAGGAATAACACATAAAATCCGCTAGCGGCGATCATAATAGCCGTACCCAAATCTGGCTGGCGCGCAATTAACGCCACCGGCAGCAGCAGCAGCAAGATTGCGACAAAATAATTTTTTAAAGTCAACATGGCTTCGTGCTTTTCAAAATACCAAGCCATCATTAATGGTACCGCTATCCTCATCAGCTCAGAAGGCTGAATGGTCGTCACTCCAATGTTTAACCAGCGCCGAGCACCGTTCGTGATTTCGCCGAAAAATGCTACGGCAATCAACAACACCATCCCTAACAGATAGGCTGGAACGGCTGCCCGCATCAAATAATGAAGCGGCATATTGGCCACTATCCATAGTGCAGCGCACGCCACCAGTATATTTGTCATCTGCGCCAAAACACGGAACCAATTACCGTCACTAGCGCTATATATCACCACCAAGCTAACCAGCAGAAGTAATCCAAGCAGCGTTAACAGAACGGGATCAAGGTGCGCGACGAAACGTTGCCATACGCGCCGCTTAATCATGTTCCACTCCTTCGGCTTCATCCACTGTAAGCAAGGGATGAGGCACCTTACCCAGCAGGAAATAATCCAACACCTTACGAGCAATCGGCGCAGCGGTAGAGCTACCGTGCCCCCCGTTCTCAACAAGCACTGCTAGCGCGATCTTGGGCTGATCGGAAGGTGCAAAGGCCATAAACCAAGCGTGGTCGCGATGCCGCTCCTGAATCTTGCTCTCGATGTATTTCTCGCCCTGTTTAATGCCGATTACCTGCGCCGTGCCGGTTTTGCCAGCGAAGGAATAGGATGCGCCCGCACCGGCCTTCGCGGCGGTGCCTCCAGGCTGCGTCACCGCCACCATAGCGCTTTTCACCAACGCGACATGCTCCGAATTGAGGTTGAGATTAGATTCTGGATTCGTCCCCAATGTGCGTTTTTCGCTAGTGCGCGAACTTTGCACCTCCTTCAACAGATGGGGGCGGTAGGCTACTCCATCGTTGGCCAGTACCGCAGTGGCATAAGCCAATTGCAACGGCGTAACTAAATTGTAGCCCTGACCGATACCAACCGAAACCGTATCACCGGTATACCATTTTTGCTTGTAGCGTTTCTGCTTCCACTCCTGTGACGGCATCAAGCCGGAGACCTCACCTTCCATATCAATACCAGTTTTCTTACCGAATCCAAACTCCGAAAAAAAGCTATATATGTTGTCTATACCCAATTCGGTGGCCAGTCCATAATAATAAGTATCACAAGACACCACGATGGATTTAAACAAATCTACGCTGCCATGCCCATCCTTTTTCCAATCTCGGTATCGGTGACGACTGCCGGGCAGACTGAAATAACCTGGATCACTGATAGTGTAGCCGGGTGTGCGTTTGTTGTAATACAGCCCAGCTAATGCCATGAATGGCTTGATGGTGGAGCCAGGTGAATACTGGCCTCGCAATGCGCGATTATTGAGGGGCACATCGGGCGAATTGTTAAGCTCATTCCAACTCTGTTCATCAATACCATCAATGAACAGGTTTGGATCGTAGCCCGGCTTGCTGACAAAGGCTAATACCTCCCCATTTCTTGGGTCTATCGCCACTAACGCACCCCGATAATTGCCAAACGCCTGCTCGGCAATTCCCTGCAATTTGGCATCTATCGTTAGTATTAAATTGTTGCCCGATACGGGTGGCGTGCGCGACAGCACTCGCACCTCGCGTCCACCCGCATCCACTTCCACCTGTTGGAAACCGGTTTTACCATGTAATTCGCCCTCGTAACTTTGCTCGATGCCAGTCTTACCGATGTAATCGGAACCACGATAATTAGCAGCTATTTCATCCTCCTCCAGCTGCGCAATTTCGCTTTCATTAATACGACCGATATAACCGACCAGGTGAGAAATTTGCTCGTGATAAGGATACTCACGGAACAAACGCGCCTTAATTTCTACGCCAGGAAAACGATAGCGCTGCGTAGAAAAGCGCGCCACTTCATCATCTGTTAAACGGTTGCGTATTGGCAGGCTCTCGAATTTACGGTTATCGGCCAGCAATCTCTTAAAGCGTTTGCGATCTCCGGGTTGAATATCAATTAACTTTGCAAGTTCATCAATTGTCGTCTTCAGATCGACCACCTTACTTAAGGTTATCTCTAGAGTATAGGCAGAATAATTATGTGCCAGAACGACGCCATTGCGGTCGAGTATCAGGCCGCGACTGGGCGCAATGGGCACGATGGAAATGCGATTATTCTCTGCCAAAGTTTGATAGTGGCTCTGTTGTATCGCCTGCAAATAAACAAAACGTGCCAGCAGAAGTAATAGCAGAAGTAACACAAACCCTAAACTTAACGCCAGACGCAGCCGAAAATAATGAATTTCTCGTTGAGTATCTTTAAACTCAATGTGACGCTTCATAACTGATCAGTTGCAGCACGGGGACGACGCAAGGCCTGTAACAATATGGTCACGGGTGCCCAAAGCAAGGCTGAAACGACACTGCCAATGAAGTATTCCCATGAAATACTGCCGCGTAACTGCCAATGCACCGCGGCATACACTGTATATGCAAGCAATAACAGCGGGAAAATTTGCAAGGTCTGCTGATGCAAATTGAACATCAACACCCGACGATGCAATACGATCCCGCTGAAAGCTAATATGGAGTATGCCAGTGCATGCTGTCCGAAGAGACTTGCATCCGCCACATCGGCAAGTATGCCTACCGTCCACGCAATGCTAATACCAACATGGTAGGGTTTGTGCGTGCACCAGTAGAGCAATACCAGCGCGACAAAATCTGGACGGAACGTCAGCAACATACCTTGCCATGGCAACCAATCAAGCAACAACGCAACGAGCAAACTAGCTGCGATGAAAATACGACTGACGGGCAACTGGAATTCCTGGTCTTTCAGAATACGGTCTCTCACCGCCCCCCCCGTTTGCCATTTTTGGGCTTGTCGGTCGCAGTTTCCACAACCACCTCTGGACGCTCCGGTAACTTCAGTAACGCGGACAAAATCAACAGTTGGCGCCGCTTATCCACCCCCGCAATCGGGGCACATAAAATGCGAGCAAAAGGATAGGCAGGATCGCGCTCGACATGGATTACCTTGGCCACCGGCAGGCCGGGCGGATAAGTGCCATCAATGCCGGACGTTACCAATACATCGCCATTCTGGATATCCGAACTGATGGGCATATAGCGCAGCGCCAGCTCACCGGTGTCACCAGAGCCAAACACCACTGCACGCAAACCATTGCGCAACACCTGCACCGGCACCGCGTGATCCTTATCAGTAATTAACGTGACCTCGCTCATCCAAGGATAAACGCGTGTAACCTGGCCAACGATACCGCTATCATCCATCACTATCTGTCCGGCTAACACATTTGCCTGCGTGCCTTTATCCAATAATATTTTGCGATTAAAAATATCTCGTTCGACATACATGATTTCGGCTAGCTGCATGGGATAATCGGCGCGTTGCTGCACCATAAGAAGGTTACGCAAGTGCTGGTTCTCTGCCTTCAGTACCTGCAGCTGTAGCAACTGCGCAATATCTAAAGTATGTTGATTGCGTAATTCAGCGTTGTCGCGAATCAAGCTGTTATGAGAGACAAAAAAATCATCAACCTCATGCCATAGCTTACTGGGTGCCGTGACTAACCGTTGCAGAGGGTACAACAAGACTGAAAGACCACTACGTATGGATTCCAGATATCGATAACGTACATCCACAAACAATAGCAGCAATGAAAGCAGCGCGAAAAATACCAGCCGGACGGCAGGAGAGGGGCCTCGATTGAAGAAGCGAAGGGGCTGGCTTTGTTCCATTAGGGCGTTTCAACAGCCATTTCTGCTTACAGTTCTCAGTTACAACACCATTGCTACTCTCTTCCATTTACGGAAGCAAAGTCGGAGAAGAAGGGCATTACTGGACTGTATTAATTTAAAATTATCCACACGCCGTTAAATCTGATGCTTAATCGCTGGTGAAAATTCCACTGTATTTATCCATCCGGTCAAGAGCCTTGCCGGAACCGCGCACCACACAGGTAAGGGGGTCATCCGCAATCAACACGGGCAAACCAGTCTCTTCCATCAATAAGCGGTCGATATCACGCAGCAATGCACCACCACCAGTCAGAACCATCCCCTTCCTGGCGATATCCGAACCCAGTTCAGGGGGGGTCTGCTCTAGCCCGATCTTCACCGCGCTGACAATATTATTAAGTGGATCAGTAAGGGCCTCCAGTATTTCATTACTGGAAATGGTAAAGCTACGCGGCACACCTTCCGCTAAATTACGTCCCATCACCTCCATTTCGCGCACTTCGCTGCCAGGAAATGCCGAACCGATTTCTTTCTTGATCTGTTCTGCGGTCGTTTCGCCAATCAACATGCCATAGTTACGACGAATATAATTAATGATAGCCTCGTCGAACTTATCGCCACCGACACGTATGGACCCGGAATACACCGCACCGCCCAGTGAAATCACACCTACTTCGGTGGTACCACCACCGATATCCACCACCATTGAGCCGTTTGGCTCCTCCACTGGCAGATCAGCGCCGATTGCTGCTGCCATAGGCTCTTCAATCAACTCCACCCGGCGCGCACCCGCACCATACGCTGATTCGCGGATAGCGCGCCGCTCTACTTGGGTGGAGCCACATGGCACACAAATCACGATGCGCGGGCTAGGACTAAAAATGCCGGATTTATGCACTCTCTTGATGAATTGCTTGAGCATTTGTTCGGTGACGGTAAAATCGGCAATTACGCCGTCCCTCATCGGGCGTATGACAGTAATATTGCCGGGCGTACGCCCGAGCATCTGCTTGGCTGCCAGCCCCACCTGCTGAATCACCTTCTTATCGTTCGGGCCACTCCCATGGCGAATTGCTACCACCGATGGCTCATCCAGCACAATGCCTTTGCCACGTGCCCAGATCAGGGTGTTAGCAGTGCCCAAATCTATCGCTAAATCATTAGCAAAATAGTTGTCAAAAAATCCAAACATGAAGAATCCCGGAATAGAAAAAAATGTGCCCAAATATCGCAAAAAATTAGTCTGGCAATGCTATTGATGATAACCTATTACGCTACCTTTAATAAAGATAAAGAATTCAGCCTATGTCGCTCAGTATTAATGATGTCTATAAAGTTGCCCGGCTAGCCAGACTAGGAATGACCGAGCAGGAAGCGCAAACAGCGCACGCCCAGCTTTTGAATATTTTTAGCTTGATCGCCGAAATGCAGGCAGTCGATACTAATGGGATTGCACCGATGTCGCACGCTCAGGATATATCCCAACGCTTGCGTGAGGATGTGGTCACAGAACACAATCAACGTGAACTATTTCAGGCTGCAGCCCCACAAATTAAAAAAGGATTGTATTTAGTACCACAAGTCATCGAATAACTTTCCAGTTCCAAGACCATGCTTAATTCCAGTTTGCTACAGCTAGGCGCCGCATTGCGCAACAAGAAAATTTCCAGCGTTGAATTAACGCAACTGTATCTTCACCGCATCACCGCACTCAACTCAAAACTCAATGCCTACATCACGGTAAATGAAGAGATGAGCTTGATGCAGGCACGTGCAGCTGATGTCCAATTGACGCAATCAAACCCCCATGCTCTCACTGGCATTCCCATTGCTCAGAAAGATATATTCTGTGCAATGGGCTGGCGTACTACCTGCGGCTCGAAAATGCTGTCTAATTTTATTGCCCCCTACGATGCGCATGTGATTGAACAATTCAACCGCGTCGGCGCAGTAAATCTGGGCAAGACCAACATGGACGAATTCGCCATGGGTTCCAGCAATGAAACTTCTTACTTTGGCAATGTAAAAAACCCCTGGAATAACAACGCCGTGCCCGGCGGCAGTTCTGGCGGCAGTGCAGCAGCGGTGTCGGCCCACTTATGCGCAGCAGCCACCGGCACCGACACGGGCGGCTCTATCCGCCAACCAGCCGCACTATGTGGCATCTCAGGCTTGAAACCCACTTATGGCGTCGTATCCCGCTACGGCATGATTGCCTTTGCTTCCAGCCTCGATCAGGCCGGGCCAATGGCCCGCAGCGCAGAAGATTTGGCGCTGCTGCTGAATGTAATGGCCGGTTTCGACGAGCGTGATTCCACCAGCCTGCAACGTGAGGCCGAAGATTACACACGACATTTAAATAAGCCGCTGAATGGCTTGCGCATCGGTCTGCCCAAAGAATTCTTCGCCGCAGGTTTGAGCACAGATGTCGCGCAAGCGATCGAAGCGTCCATTGCCGAATATAAAAAATTAGGTGCCAGTGTGGTAGACATCAGCCTGCCTAACTCGCGCCTGTCTATCCCAGTGTATTACGTGCTGGCCCCGGCTGAAGCCTCCAGCAATCTGTCGCGATACGACGGTGTGCGTTACGGCTACCGCGCGTCGGAATACACCAATCTTGCAGACATGTATGAAAAATCCCGCG